>NZ_DLTK01000075.1:743-12370 GCF_002500885.1 Brevundimonas sp. UBA7838 | reverse complement strand
GGTGGTGATGTCCGAGGCCTGCACCGAAGAAACAAAGCCGGTGCTGGCAATCAGGGCGATGGCAATGGCGAGGGACTTGGCGTTCATGGCGGGACCTGTTTGGTGTGTGTGAGCGGTGGTGTGGTAGTAAGGTAGTACACCAAATCTCGAAGCACAAGAACTTTTTTGCTTTTTCGAGATTTGTTCAGCCGGTGGTCATGTTTCATCTGAGACGCCCGGGCTGCAGTTCCAAGGGAGCAGGATGCGTGCCAAATACATCTATTTGATTTATTTGAATTATTTTCCGTTGCAGAGTGTCCGCTGTCCGGACAGTCAGGTATTGCCGCCTGTCCGGACGGACGCTCGGGCGATCCGGAGGTGTGTCGGACATGTGCATCGAGGGTTGAGTGCCTTCAGGTAGGGGGCGCGGTCGGTACACATCCGTTCCGGCTGGGCGGGCAGCCAGGCTTACGAAAGGTCATTGGAGCGCTGCTTCTGCGCTGTACCCGGTCCTTGCAAGGACTTTTCCCATTACCGATGGGGTATGTCCGGGTCGCCGGGAAAGGCTAGGATCGGCTTCCACCTGCATACCCAAAGGGAAATGGAATGAACGCAGCTATGCCCCGTACTGCCGTGCTGACCCTTGCGCTGACCGCCGCGCTGGGCGGATTCATCAGCACTCCGCTGGTTGCACAGGCCAAGCCGGCCGCCACCGCTGCAGCGGTGGATATCCCCTATGAGACCTTCACCCTGCCCAACGGCCTGCGGGTGGTCGTGCACACCGACCGCAAGGCACCGATCGTGGCGGTGAACATCTGGTACCACGTGGGTGCCAAGGACGAGCAGGTCGGCCGCACCGGCTTTGCGCACCTGTTCGAACACCTGATGTTCGGCGGCTCGGAAAATGCGCCCGGCAGCTATTTCACGCCGATGCGCAACATGGGCGCGACCGACATGAACGGAACCACCTATTTCGACCGCACCAACTATTTCGAGACGGTCCCGACTCCGGCGCTGGAACAGGCCCTGTTCATGGAAAGCGACCGCATGGGCTACATGCTGGGCGCCATCAGCCAGGAAACGCTCGATCTGCAGCGCGGCGTCGTCCAGAACGAAAAGCGTCAGGGCGACAACCAGCCCTATGGCCTGAACCAGTACAAGCAGCTGGAGGCCCTGTTCCCCGAAGGCCACCCCTATCGCCACTCGACCATCGGTTCGATGGCCGATCTGGACGCCGCCTCGATGCAGACGGTGCGCGACTGGTTCACCTCCAACTATGGCCCCAACAACGCCGTTTTGGTGCTGGCCGGCGACATCACCCCCGCCAAGGCGCGTGAACTGACCGACAAATACTTCGGCCCGATCGCCAAGGGTCCGGTGAACAATCCCGCCCAGGCCCCGGTCCCGACCCTGTCCGCCCCGCTCAGCGAAACCACCCACGACCGCGTCTCGAACGCCCAGGTCGAGGTCAGCTGGGCCGTTCCCGGCATGCTGGACCCGGATTCGGTGCCGCTCAGCGTCGCGGCATCGGTTCTAGGCGGCCTGGCCTCCTCGCGCCTGGACAATGAGCTGGTGCGCGGCGAACAGACCGCCGTCTCGGCCAGCGCCGGCAACAGCGCCTTCCACCGCGTTGGCATCTTCGAGATGAGCGCCACGATCAAGCCGGGCGAAGACCCCGCCGCCGTCGAGGCGCGCATGCGTGAAATCCTGAACGGCCTGATCGCGGACGGCCCGACGCAGGACGAGATCAACCGCGTCGTCACCCAATACGCCTCGCGCCGCATACAGGGTCTGGAACAGGTCGGCGGTTTCGGCGGCAAGGCCACGGCGCTTGCCGAAGGCCAGCTCTATGCCGGCGATCCGGAGTTCTACAAGAAGCAGCTGGCCGCCTACGCCGCCGTCACGCCGGCCCAGGTCAAGGCGGCGATGCAGAAGTGGCTGACCCGTCCGGCCTATACGCTGACCACCCTGCCCGGTCAGCGCGAAGCCTATCAGGAGGCGGCCGCCTCGCCGTCCGGGGCCAATCGCACGCCGGCCCCGGAAATCGAGCGCAAGCCGCGCATGCCCAAGCCCGAGATCGGTCAGGTCGCCAACGTCGACTTCCCGGCCGTCGAGCGCACCCGCCTGTCGAACGGCATGGAGGTGATCTACGCCCAGCGCGACGCCACCCCGACGACGAAGATCGCGCTCGACTTCGACGCAGGCCTGGCCGCCGACGACCGGTCCAAACTGGGTCTGCAGACCCTGATGCTGGACCTGATGGACGAGGGCACCCGCACCCTGAACGCCACGCAGCTGGCCGAGGCGCAGGAAGCCCTGGGCGCAACCATCACCACCGGGGCGACGATGGACAGCTCGGTCGTCCAGCTCTCGGCGGTGACGCCGAACCTGAAGCCTTCGGTGGATCTGATGGCCGAGGTGGTGCGCAATCCCGCCTTCGCCCCGGCCGAGCTGGAACGCCTTCGCGCCACCCGCCTGTCGCGCATCGCCGCCGAGCGGACCCAGCCGGCCGCCCTGGCCAGCCGCGCGCTGCCGGAACTGATGTATGGGCCGAACAGCCCCTATGGCCGTCCGTTCAGCGGCAATGGCGACGAGGCCAGCGTCAAGGCGATCACCGACGCCGACATCCGCGCCGACTACGCCAAGTGGATCCGCCCGGACAACGCCAAGCTGTTCGTCGTCTCCGACCGGCCCCTGGCCGAGCTGACGCCGATCCTAGACAGCGCCTTCGGTCAATGGGTGCCGCCCGCATCGGCCAAGGCCGTCAAGG
This sequence comes from Brevundimonas sp. UBA7838, assembly GCF_002500885.1. Classification (NCBI taxonomy): domain Bacteria; kingdom Pseudomonadati; phylum Pseudomonadota; class Alphaproteobacteria; order Caulobacterales; family Caulobacteraceae; genus Brevundimonas; species Brevundimonas sp. UBA7838. The sequence continues at coordinate 9,621 of NZ_DLTK01000075.1, read as the reverse complement.
ACTTCTCGGCCCCGATCCCGGCCGCGACGCCCAAGATCGTGCTGATCGACCGCCCGCAATCGCCCCAGTCCTACATCATGGGCGGCGAGGTTCTGGGCCTGTCGGGCACCGACGACCTGTTGGTGCTGAACGCGGCGAACAATGTGCTCGGCAACGACTTCCTGTCGCGCATCAACTCGGATCTGCGTGAGACCAAGAGCTGGTCCTACGGCGTCAACGCCTCGGTCAATCCGTTCGCCGGACGCGTGCCCTATCTGGTCACCGCCCCGGTCCAGGCTGACAAGACCGGCCCGGCTATCGAAGCCCTGAACCAGCAGTTCAACGACTTCCTGTCGGGCGGCAAGGGCGTGACGCCCGAGGAGCTTCAACGCACGATCAACGGCAACACCCGCCGTCTGGCCGGCAGCTACGAGACCTCGGCCGCCGTCCTGGGCGCCATGCGCTCCAACGCCCTGCTGGGCCGTCCGGACGACTATCCGGAAACCATCGCGGCGCGCACCAACGCCCTGACCGCAGCCCAGCTGGACGCCGCCGCCAAGGCCGCCATCGACCCGTCCAGGTTCGTCTGGGTCGTGGTCGGCGACGCCTCGGTGGTCAAGCCGCAACTGGACGCCCTGGGCATCCCCGTGGAGGTCCGCGCGGCGGCCCCCGCCGCCCAATAGGGCGACGACAAGCCGAAACGACGAAGGCCCGGAGAGCGATCTCCGGGCCTTTTCTTTTTGCCGTCATGCTCGGGTGTGACCCAACGATGAGGGCCGCTAGTCCAGCGTCGCGCCCGTGGTGCGCATGATCTCGGCGCGCAGTTCCGGCAGACCGAGACCCTTTTCCGACGAGGTCAGGGCCACCACCGGGAAGGCGGCGGGGCGTTTGGAGATGGCCTTCAGGGTCGCGGCCTGCACGGCCTCGCCCTCGCCCTTCTTCAGCTTGTCGGCCTTGGTCAGGACGATCTGATAGCTGACGGCGGCCAGGTCCAGCGCATCCAGCGCCTCCGTATCCACCGACTTCAGCCCATGGCGGCTGTCGATCAGCAGATAGACCCGCTTCAGCGTCACCCGGCCGCGCAGATAGTCGCGGCCCAGATCCTGGAACTTCTTGACCGTGGTCTTGGACGCCTTGGCCCAGCCATAGCCGGGCAGGTCGACCAGACGCATCCGGCCGTCCAGATCGAAGAAGTTGACCTCGCGCGTGCGGCCCGGCTCGTTCGAGGCGCGGGCCAGCTTGTGCATGCCCACCAGCCCGTTGATCAGGCTGGACTTGCCCACGTTCGAGCGGCCGGCGAAGGCGATCTCGGGCAGATCGGGGTCGGGCAACTGCTCGATCTTGGCCGCGCCCATGACGAAGGTCGCAGGCCGCGCGAACAGAATGCGCGCCGCCTCGATCTCCTCGGGCGTGAACTCGGTCTCGTCGATCACGCCGGTGACTTCTTGAACCGGGCGAAGAAGGTATCGATCGGGTTCTCGGCCTTGTAGCGATGCATGATCACATACTGCTGCAGGATGGTCAGGATGTTGGACCAGGCCCAGTAGATCAGCAGGCCCGCCGCGAACGGCGCCATGATGAAGGTGAACAGCAGCGGCATGAACTGGAAGATCTGGCGCTGGACCGGATCGGCCGCCGGCGGGTTCATCGCCGTCTGCAGCCACATCGTCAGGCCATAGGCGATCGCCAGCAGACCCAAGTGCAGCGGGCCGGCCAACAGGCCGCCGATCAGCGGCGCCATCGCCGGATCCCACGGAATCAGGCCGAACAGGTTCCAGATCGACGACGGGTCGCGCGCCGACAGGTCATGGATGAAGCCCAGGAACGGCTGGTGACGCATTTCGATGGTAACGGTCAGCACCTTGTACAGGGCGTAGAAGACCGGGATCTGGAGCACCAGCGGAAGGCATCCGGCGACCGGATTGATCTTCTCGCGCTGATACAGGGCCATCGTCTCCTGCTGCTGCTTCTGCGGGTCGTCTTTGAACTTCTTCTTGATCTCCTCCATCTTGGGCTGGAGGTTCCGCATCTTGGACATCGAGGCGTAGGCGTTGTTGGCCAGCGGGAACATGACCAGCTTGACGATGACGGTCAGGGCCAGAATGGCGACGCCGAAGCTGCCGACCAGGCCATAGACGTTCTCCAGGATCCAGAAGATCGGACGCGTCAGGAACCAGAACATCCCCCAGTCGATCGCATAGACGAAGCGAGGCAGGTTCAGGCTCTGCTCATAGGATTTCAGCACCTCGGCGCGCTTGACGCCGGCGAACAGGCGCTGGGTCTCGGTCGCGGTGGCTCCGGGCTGGATCGTGCGGGTGGTGCCCAGGACATTGGCTTCCAGCTGCTGGGCGCCGTTCAGGTCGCGGACGCGGAATTCGGTCTCGACCGCCTCGTTCTGCTGAGGCAGCAGGGCCGCTAGCCAGTATTTGTCGGTGATGCCCAGCCAGCCGCCGGTCGAGGCGTTCTCGATCCGCGGCTCCTTCAGCCAGTCCTTGTATTTCTTCTGCTCGGTCCGGTAGTCGCCCGGCTTGCCGAAGGTGCCGATCGCGCCCTCGTGGACGATGTGCGATGAGCCGGCTGCGGGCGGCACGCCCTGGCGCTGGACGCTGCCGTAGGGGGCGATGGTAATCGCCTGCGTGCCCAGGTTCTGGACCGTGTCCTGCACCGAGAAGACGTATTTGTCGTCGACCGAGATCACGCGCGTGAAGCGCAGGCCCTGGCCGTTGTCCCACGTCAGGGTGACCGGCGTCGTCGGCGTCAGGGTCGAACCATTGGTCAGGCGCCAGACGGTATTGGGTCCGGGCACGCCGCCGGCGACATTGGGGCCGGTCCAGCCGAACTGGGCGAAATAGGCGTTCTGCATCCCCTGCGGGCGGAACAGCTCAACCGGCTGGGGTTTGTCCTGAACCTCGCGGTAGTCGGTCAGGAACAGGTCGTCGATCCGGCCGCCTTGAAGCGACAGCGACCCCTTCAGCGTGCCGGACTGGATCGGCACGCGCGCGGCGGTGCTCAGCGCCTGGCTGCGGTCGGTGACGAAGGTCGGGCCCTGCGGGCTCAGCGCCGTGCGCGCGGCGTTATCGGCGGTCTGCGACTGCTCGGCCTGGGCCTGCTGTTGCACGGCGCGACGCTCGGCCTGCGGACGCAACACGGCGAAATAGTAGATCCCCATGATCAGGACCGAGCACACGATGAAGATGATCGTGTTGCGCGTGTTTTCGTTTTTCATGGATTCTGGCGGTCCTGGCCGGAGGGGGCGCGGGCGTGCGAAGGCCTGTTGGCCTTGGGTGTCGCCAGCCTTGTAAGCGTCGATTTCACGTCGTCAAGCAGACGGTCCCACGCACGCTCGGTCGTGCCCATGCGGGCGATGAAGACATAGTCGCTTCCGGGCACGCCATGCTGGGCCAGCATGGCCCTTGCGGCCTCGCGCAGACGGCGTTTGGCGCGGTTGCGCTGAACCGCCCCGCCGATCTTCTTGGTGGCGGTGAAGCCCAGGCCGATGTGCGGCGAACCGTCGCCGCGCTCCAGCCGCTGGATCACTACGGCGCCGCGCGCCTCGGAAACGCCTTTGGCGGCCGCCAGGAACTGGGGCCGCCGCAACAGACGCTTGATCTGTAAAAGGTCGCTCATGCGTCCAAAAGATCCGGACGCGTAAGCCGCTTACGCCGTCAGGCGCTTGCGGCCCTTGGCGCGACGGCGCGCAACAATCTTCTGGCCGTTCTTGGTGGCCATCCGGCTGCGGAAGCCGTGACGGCGCTTGCGCACGAGTCGCGACGGCTGATAGGTCCGCTTCACGGTCGGCTCCTGACGTTAAAAGGTTGGGCGACGGGGCAAGAGGCGTCCGCCGCAGGAAGGGCGGGCGTATAAGTCGCATGTCCGCGTGAGTCAACGCTCGGACGGCATTTCGGGACGATGAAACGGATGGCGAAACGAACGGCGAAGGAATGGGCCCTGCGGCTGGCGCCGTTGGCGGCCATCGCCGGCCTGGTGATCGCCTTCTTCGCCTTGGGCTGGAACCGCTATTTGTCGATGGATCTGATCCGCGAGCACGGGCTGAACCTTCAGGCCTATGCGCAACAGAACTGGTGGATCGCGCTGGTCGCCTTCATCGCGGTCTATGCCTTGGCGACCGCCTCGACCATTCCCGGACCCGTCTTCCTGACCCTGCTGGGCGGGATGATGTTCGGCCCCTATGTCGGGGCCCTGGCCCAGTCGACGGGGGCCACCATCGGTTCGGTCGTCATCTATTATGTCTATCGCACCTCGATCGGTTCGTGGCTGCGCGCCAAGTTCGAGGCCGACGCCGGCTTCATGGATCGGCTGGCCAAGGGCATCGACCGCAACGCGTTCACCACCCTGTTCACCCTGCGCGTGATCCCCAGCGTGCCCTTCGTCCTGGTCAACGCGACGGCGGGGATGATGGCGGTGCCGCTGAGGCCCTACATCATCGCCACCTTCATCGGACTGCTGCCGTCCACCTTCATCTACACCTGGATCGGATCGCAGCTGGGCGGCCTGCTGCGCGCCGGCGTGCGGCCGGACCTGCCGATGCTGCTGCAACAGTTCTTCTGGCCGTTGATGGGCGTGGTCTTCCTGTCCCTGCTGCTGCCCATCGGCATCAAGCTGTTCCAGATGATCCGTGCACGGCGGATCGGGGCGACGGCGGCATGAGCGTCCTGTTTGACCGGATCGCGGCGCGGCTGAACCTGACGCCGGACCAGGCCAATCTCTGGCGCGAGCGCCTGACCCCGCGCGCGCCCGACGGTCTGTCGGCGCGGCTGCTGCTGCTGACCGTCGCCTTTACCCTGGCGGTCGAGGCCCTGATCCTGGGGCCGAACCTGGCGGCCTTCCATGAGCGCTGGCTTCGCGACCGGCTCCAGGCCGCCGAACTGGCCTCGGTCGGGGTCGAAGCCCTGCCCTATAGCGCGGTCGAGGACGACACGGCCGCCGAGTTGATGCGGATCGGCGGGGTTCAGGCGGTGGCCCTGACGGAGCAAGGCGTGCGCCGCCTGCTGCTTCAGGCCCCCAACCTGCCCCGCGCGCCCGAACTGATCGACCTGAGGCGTCAGGACAGCTGGTCGCGCCTGACCGACCCGTGGCGCACCCTGTTCGGACATCCGGACCGCTCGCTGCGGGTTCAGGCCAAGCCGCGCTATCGTTCCGGCGACTTCATCGAGATCGTCACCCCCGCCCAGCCGTTGAAGCTGGAACTGCGTGCCTTCCTCCTGAACAGCCTGCTGGTGTCCCTGCTGGTGTCGGTGACGGCGGGCGCGCTGCTGTATGGCGGTTTGGCCCTGCTGGTGCTGCGGCCGCTTCGTCGCGTTACCCGCTCGATGGAGCGGTTCGCCGCCGATCCCGAGAGCGAGGCCGAGGCGCCGTCCGACCGTCACGACGAGATCGGTCGCGTCGAGCGCGAACTCAGCCGGATGCAGGAGGAGGTGCGCCATTCCCTGCGCTCTCGCGCCCGTCTGGTCGCGCTAGGCGAGGCGGTGGCCAAGATCAACCACGACCTGCGCAACATGCTGACCTCGGCCCAGATGGCGTCCGAGCGGCTGGCGACCTCCGCCGACCCGCAGGTAGCCAAGGCCCTGCCCCGGCTGGAGCGCGCACTCAGCCGCGCCGCCGGCCTGTCGCGCAATGTGCTGGAATACGGCAAGAGCGAGGAGCCCGCGCCGCAAAAGACCCGCGTCGTCCTGACCAAGGCCCTGACCCTGGCGGCCGAGGACGCCGGGCTGGACCCCGACGGCGTGCGCCTGGTCAAACAGCTGCCGCCCCGGTTCGCCGTCGAAGCCGACCCGGATCAACTGTATCGCATCCTGGTCAATCTGATGCGCAACGCCCGCCAAGCCATCGAGGCCGATCCCACGCGTCCGCCCGAGCGGCGCGGCAAGGGCGCCATCACCGTCAGCGCCTTCGGTCAGGACGGCGTCTGCGTCGTGCGCATCGACGACGACGGCCCCGGCATTCCGCCGCGTCTGGCCGAACGGCTGTTCGAACCCTTTGTCAGCTCAAAAAGCTCGGACGGCTCGGGCCTGGGCCTGACCATCTCGCGCGAACTGGCCGCCCTTCACGGCGGCGACCTGCGGCTGGTCGAGACCGACGGAACAGGCGCCGTGTTCGAGCTGCGCCTGCCGGGCTGAACCGCCCTATTCCAGACCGTCGTCCGACACGACGAAGGGCCGGTTTTCCGCCTTGGCCTGAGCCGCGAGTTCCTCCTGAACCAGATGCCAGCGCCGCAGCCGCTCATAGTCGATGGCGTGCTCGGGCGAGGCGTCCAGCCAATGCCGGAAGTCCTCGATCTGGAGCCGGGCATCCGCGGCGGTCGTGTCGGGCAGGGCCGGCACGTTCGGCAACTGGCGCGCGACATCCGCAGGAATGGGGAAGTCGCCGGACGCGGTGCTCAGGATCATCGATCTTCTCGGATAGGCTGCGGTCGGGAGAGATCGACCATGACGCGAAGCCAAGCCTTTCGCCACCTTTTCATCGCTGCGGCGTTGTGCAGCAGGATCACAATGGCCAAGCTGCGGGCAACGCCTCGGCCTCGGGAGAGACAGTCATGATCGTTCGCACCGCCGTCGCCGCCGCCCTGCTGGTCGCCGCCCTGACCGCGCCCGTCGCCGCCCAGACGGCGGCGCCTGCGACCGCCGACCCCTATCGCGATCAGCGCGCCCTGCCCGACCCGGCCGATCCCGCCAGCCGCGACGCCCTGCTGAAGGCGCGGGGCGAGGCCTATCATCGCGCAAGCGACGCCCAGCAGACCGAGGAGGAACTGCGCACCACCCGCGCTCTGAACGACGAAATCGCCGCCCAGAACGCCCTGGCCGACAAGACCGACTCCGACAACCGGCTGGACTACGACGCCGCCTTGGCCCGCCATCAGATCGAGGTCAGCCAGGCCGAGGAACAGGCGCGCGCCGCCGCCGAGACCGCGCGGCTGGCGCAGGAGAAATACGACCGCGACTACGCCGCCTGGCAGGAACAGGTGCGACTGTGCCGCACGGGCTTCCGTCAGGCCTGCACGGCGCGCCCCGCCTGGGTCGCGTCGGCGCAGTAAGCAGTCCAGCTTCGCGACGGCGAGCGAACGCCGCCCGCGAGACTAGGCAAAAGGCTCAGCCCGCGACCAGGCTCATGTCGCGGCGCGCCATCATGCGGTCGAACTCGGTCCAGACGCCGTCCGCGCCGTGCCAGTTCCCCTGCGTCGCCGCCTTGGAATATTCGGTGGCGCGGGCCTCGAAGAAATTGGCGTGTTCGACGCCGCTGAGTAGCGACTGCAGCCAGGGCAGCGGGTTTTCCGTCACCCCATAGACTTCCGGCAGCTTCAACTGACGCAGGCGCCAGTCGGCGATGAAGCGGATGTATTGTTTGATGTCGTCTGGCGTCATGCCCTGGACCGAGCCCATTTCGAAGGCCAGGTCGATGAACTTGTCCTCCATGTTCACCACCGTCTTGCAGCAGTCGACGATGTCGTCCGCGACCGACTTGGTGACGGCGCCCGTCTCCTTGTTGAAGGCGTGGTACAGCTTGATGATGCCTTCGCAGTGCAGGCTCTCGTCGCGCACCGACCAGGACACGATCTGGCCCATGCCCTTCATCTTGTTCTGGCGCGGGAAGTTCATCAGCATGGCGAAGGACGCGAACAGCTGAACGCCTTCCGAGAAGCCGCCGAACATGGCCAGGGTCCGGCAGATGTCGGCGTCGGAATCGACCCCGAACTGGCCCATATAGTCGTGCTTGTCCCGCATGGCCTCATATTCCATGAAGGCGCCGAACTCGCTCTCGGGCATGCCGATGGTTTCAAGCAGCAGGGCGTAGGCCGCGATATGGATCGTCTCCATATTGCCGAAAGCGGCCAGCATCATCTTCACCTCGGTCGGTTTGAACACCCGGCCGTAGCGTTCCATGTAGTTGTCCTGAACCTCGATGTCCGCCTGGGTGAAGAAGCGGAAGATCTGGGTCAGCAGATTGCGTTCGCCGTCGTTCAGGGTCGAGGCCCAGTCCTTGACGTCCTCGCCCAGCGGCACCTCCTCGGGCATCCAGTGGACCTGCTGCTGCTTCTTCCACATGTCGAACGCCCACGGATAGCGGAACGGCTTGTAGGCGGCCGACGGGGTCAGAAGACCGGCGCGCTCGGGGAGGATGATCGGAGTGATGGCGTTCATCGAACTGGACCTGAGGGCGATTCTGAAGACGCGTTCACCATGCGATTTGAAGACGTCGGCGCCAAGTCAAAATAGGTCTATGTTGCGATCACAATTTATCGCGACCGCTAGATGTTGTGTCCGTGCCGCACATTCTTGGGGACGGGCCTGGGGACGCACCTGGGGATGACGCCGCGCCCGGCGGCTCAGGCGGCTTGGGCGTCCAGGCGAGTTGCGGCCGCGCTGAGCGTCTCGTCGATGGCGGCATAGAGCTTGGCCTGGGTCACCGGCTTGGCCAGATGGCCGTCCATGCCGGCGGACAGGCACCGCGCGGCGTCTTCGGGCATGGCCTCGGCGGTGACGGCCAGGATCGGCGTCTGACTGGCGGGATCGGCCAGGGCGCGGATCGCGCGGGTGGCGGCCAGACCATCCATCACCGGCATGCGCACATCCATCAGGATCAGATCGAAAGCCTCGGCCGAGACGGCGTTCACCGCCTCGCGCCCGTCGCAGGCCTCGGCGGTGTCGCAGTCGGCGGCCTGCAGCATGATGCGGAGCAGATCGCGATTGGCGGGGTGGTCGTCGACGATCAGAACCTTCATGCGACGGCTGTCCAGCGGCGCGCCGCTCTCCGTCTCCACCGGAACCACGATCGGCGCCTCGAGCTGCAGAGTGAAGGTCGAGCCCTGCCACTGCACGCTTTCGACGGCGATCGTTCCGTTCAGCCGCTCGGCGTGGCTCTTGGCCAGGGCCAGGCCGACGCC
>NZ_DLTK01000075.1:0-574 GCF_002500885.1 Brevundimonas sp. UBA7838 | reverse complement strand
CCGCCTGTTCGAACAGGCGGAACACGCCCGCTAGGGTCTCGGCGTCCATGCCGCAGCCCGTGTCCGACACGGCGATCCGCAGCCGGTCCTCGCTCCGATCAACCGTGACGCCCACGCCCCCGTGCGAGGTGAATTTCGAGGCGTTCAGCGTCAGGTGATGCAGGATCTGGCGCAGACGCCGCATGTCGGTCAGCACCCAGCCCTCGGCGTCCGGCGCGATGTGCAGGTCGAACGTCAGGCCGCGGATCTCGGCCCACTCGCGCGCCGGCGCCACGGCGTCCTGGATCAGGGCGCGCAGATCGGCGGGCTTCAGCACGACCTCGTCGCCTCCGCGCGAAATCTCCAGCAAGTCCTCGACCAGACGCAGCATGGATTCGCCGCACTGGCGCACCGCATTGACCTGCCGATGGCCCTCGGCGTCCAGACTGGTGGAGCGCGACAACAGGTCGGCATAGCCGGTGACCCCGGTCAGGGGCGTACGCATCTCGTGGCTCATCAAGGCCAGGAAGCGCGACTTCGCCTCGTCGGCGCGCTTGGCCCGGGCCAGGGCGTCCAGCGCCGCCGCCGTGCGCGC
>NZ_DLTK01000107.1:2934-3177 GCF_002500885.1 Brevundimonas sp. UBA7838 | reverse complement strand
CGGCCCCGCGCACCGTGTCTGGTTCCGCCCCCTCCACCGCCTGATGGCGGTCCCCCTCCCCCGCGACGCGGGGGAGGATCAGATTTGCGGAGTTCAAGCCATGCGTCACCTGATCCTGTCAGCCGCCATCCCGGCCCTTCTGGTGGCCGCCTGCGCGAGTACGCCGGTCGCCAGAGGTGTTGACGAAGTCGTGGTCTCGACCAACGACAGCCCTCCGCCTCACTTCCCCCGCGACCTGACCCC
>NZ_DLTK01000107.1:1225-2692 GCF_002500885.1 Brevundimonas sp. UBA7838 | reverse complement strand
GCGGGCGTCGCGGCGGCGGACGATCATTTGGCGCTGGAGCAGGTGGACGGGGCAGAGGCGATGGCCTTTGTCGCTGAGGAGAACCGCAAGTCTCTCGCCGTCCTGACCGGCGACCCGCGCTACGAAACCTTCCGCGCCGAGGCCCAGGCGATCCTGACGGCGACCGATCGCATCCCCAGCCCGTCCTTCCTGGGCGACGGCATCGGCAACTTTTGGCAGGACGCGACCAATCCCAAGGGCGTCTGGCGTCGCACGACGCTGGCCAGCTACCGGACCGCAACGCCGCAATGGGAGACGCTGCTGGACATCGACGCCCTGTCCAAGGCGGAGGGCAAAGACTGGGTGTTCAAAGGCGCCGACTGCCTGGTGCCGGACGACACCCGCTGCCTGATCAATCTGTCCGACGGCGGCAAGGACGCGGTGGTCGTGCGCGAGTTCGACCTGACGACCAAACGTTTTGTGGACGGTGGTTTCAACCTGCCCGAGGGCAAGCACCGCATCGAATGGCTGGACCGCGACACGCTTCTGGTCGCCACCGACTTCGGCGCCGGAACCATGACGGAGTCCGGCTATCCCTTCATCGTCAAGACGCTGAAGCGCGGCCAGACCCTGGCCCAGGCGACCGAGGTCTATCGCGGCGAACAGGGCGACGGCGGATACGGCGTGAGCCCCGCCGTCTATCGCGCCAAGGACGGCAAGGTGACGGCCGTCATCATCACCCGTCCGCTGGACACCTTCCGGTCCGAGACATGGCAGTTGGCGCACGACGGCAAGACGACCCAGCTTAGGCTGCCCGCCCGCGTCTCGGTCTATGGCGTCCTGAACGACGCCCTGATCTTCTCGCCGGAAGAGAACTGGAGCCTGACCGGCGGGACGGCGTTCAAGGGCGGCGACCTGCTGTCGATGCCGTTGGCGGTGCTGCAGGCGCGGGCCGACGGCGAGACGGTTGTCAGCAACGCTGCGCCGCTGATCTTCTCGCCTGACGCGCGTCAGGCTGTGGGCGACGTTCGCGTTCTGTCGGATCGTGTGGTTGTTTCCTACACGGACAATGTGCGTGGACGTGCTCGCGTCTTCCGTTCGAACGACGAGCGCGGCTGGAGCCGTCAGGACATCACGGTCCCCGACAACCTCGCGGTCGGCCTAGGCGACTCGTCCAAATCGCGCGGCGAGGTCTTCGTCTCGACCCAGGGCTTCCTCGTTCCGCCAACCCTAAGCCTGGCCGATGCGGACGCGGCGACCCTGACCACGCTGAAGTCGGCGCCGGCCAAGTTCGACGCGTCGCGCGACGTGACCGAACAGTTCGAGGCGACCTCGACCGACGGGACCAAAATCCCCTATTTCCTCACCCGCCCGCGCGACCTGAAGCTGGACGGCTCGAACCCGACCGTCATGCTGGGATATGGCGGTTTCCAGGTCAGCCTGAACCCAGCCTACAAGCCCGAGATGGGCAAGCTGTGGCTGGAGCGG
>NZ_DLTK01000107.1:389-1039 GCF_002500885.1 Brevundimonas sp. UBA7838 | reverse complement strand
GTGGCTGGAGCGGGGCGGCGTCTTCGTCCAGGCCAACATCCGCGGCGGCGGCGAGTTCGGCCCCGACTGGCACCAGGCGGCCTTGGACGGCGATCGTCAGAAGGCCTTTGACGACTTCGCCGCCGTGGCGCGTGATCTGGAACAGCGCGGGATCACCAGCCCGCGTCGCCTTGGCATCTATGGCCGGTCGAACGGCGGCGTCCTGACCAGCGTGTCGATCACCCAGCACCCCGAACTGTTCAATGCGGCGGTGATCGAAAGCCCGCTGGTGGACATGCTGCGCTATCACGAGTTGCCGGCCGGGGCGTCGTGGATCGGTGAATACGGCGACCCACGCACCCCTGAAGAAGCCGAGTGGATCGCGAAATATTCCGCCTATCAGCAACTCCGTCCGGGCCAGCCCTATCCGCGCATCTATCTGACCACCAATACGCGCGACGACCGGGTCCACCCCGGCCATGCGCGCAAGTTCGCCGCGCGCCTGGGCGATATGGGGTATGACCACCTCTATTATGAGGACACGGCCGGCGGCCACTCCAACGACGCCGACCCTGTCGCCAACGCCCGTCGCTGGGCCCGCCACTATGTCTATCTATCGCAACAGCTGATGGATTGAGGCTTGTTCCTTGGGGCTATCGCGCTTCGCGCTG
>NZ_DLTK01000107.1:0-191 GCF_002500885.1 Brevundimonas sp. UBA7838 | reverse complement strand
CGCTTCGCGCTGCTTGAGCCCCGATCGGCTCACGCGATTATGAGGCGCGACGGGACAGGCCGAGGGTTAAAGACGACGGCATGAACACCAAGGGCTGGATCATCGCGGGCACGGTCATGGCGGGCGCCCTTACAGCCGTCGCCTCGGCGGCCCAGCCGGCGGCGGGGCGTCCGCCGCTTGCGCCGCGCCAT
>NZ_DLTK01000115.1:532-14652 GCF_002500885.1 Brevundimonas sp. UBA7838 | reverse complement strand
GAGAAACGGGGGTCACGTCAAATCGAGTGTGTTGCGGATTGCTTCGCCACCGCGCGTCTTGGCCCGTCGCTCGATATTCATCCGCAGTTCGGCGGCTTCCTGCTCAAGCACGTTCAGTTCGTCGCGGCGGCTTGCCAATCTCTCGGCCACGCCCGGCACCCTTTCTTCAAGCTGATCCAGAAGCGTTTCCATCCTACGCTTCACGTCGTCGATCTGGGCCAGCTTCACGACAAGAGCGGCGGTGTCGGGCGCAGCCCGATCCTCGTTCATCCGCGCGCGCTGTAGGAAATACATCAGGCGATCTTCGACATCAGTCGCGAGATAGCGGGTCGTGTTGTCGCAGTTATGCTTCCGGCTCTGCTGATAGCATCGGAAGTGGCGAACAGCGGACGAGTTTGCCCGTGACCCAAGGATAAGGGTTCCGCCGCATTGTTCGCAGCGACCAAGGCCAAGCAGGAGATTGGCGAAGGTCTTGCCCCGTCGCCCCTTGCCGCCGCCGCGCTTGTTGCGCCGGGCCAGCATGTCTTGAGCGATGTAGAACGTCGCGTCTTCGATCACGCGGGGATAGTAGTTCTCGATGATGTCGCCATCGGCCTCGCGTCCCATGCGCTGGCCCGGATTGTTTGTTGTGAGCGTCGGCTGATAGTAGCCGCAGACCGAAGGCGACCGCAGGATCGTCAGGACGTAGCCCTGATGCCAGCCGTCAGACCCTTTGACGAAGGGCGGCACCTTCTCGGCGTTGAGCCTCGACGAAATGGCCGTGATCCCGAGGCCCTGATTGCATTCGTCGAAGATGCGGCCGACGATCTTGGCCCGGTCGGCGATCAGCACGAACTTTTTGGACCGCTCGTCGAACTTGGTCCACGCCGGGCCGCGCCTCGACAGAACCTCGCCGGTCTCCCGCGCCCGCCGTTTCTTGTCCGCCCATGCAGCCCGCAATTTCTCGGCACGGGCTTTGTTCTCGTTGTGCGCCCGGCTCATGACGATGACCGCGCGCATGATGTCCATGGCGTCGGACCCGGCGTGATACTCGTGACCATCCACGAGGGTCACGACCTTGATCCCGGCCAGCGTGATCGACGTGAGCAGGTTGACCGCCACCATTTCCGTCTCACGGGAGAGACGGTCGAAGCTTTCAATCAGGAAGTAGGAGCCGGTCGGGATGTCGCCTTGCTCGATCCGCTTGAGGAAACTGGCCAGCGCGCCGCGCACCCGGTGTTCGCCCTTATAGGCAGAGACCCCAAGGTCGCGGGTGGTGGTGTCGAGTTCAACATCGGGCCGGGCCGCAGCCCAATTTTTAGCCGCCTGTAGCTGACGCCGGAGCGAGTCGCCCTCGCGCTGGGCCGCGCTCGAAAAGCGCATGTAGGAGTAGGCTTTGACCGGCATATCGAACCAATAGCAGAGGCTGTTTAATAGTCTCCCAAAGTATGAACTGCCAGTTGATCGGGCCTAACTTTTCGCCCAGTTCGGTCAGGCCCTGGCTCAGGAACTTGTCGAAGCTCTCGGCGCCTTCGGACAGCACCTTGCGATTGGTGCAATACCGGCTGGCCTTGACCGAAAAGACGAAGCCATCCGGCGTCTCGTCGCGCCATTTCTTCCAGCTGTCGGGCTTGAAGGTCGAATAATAGGTGCCGTTGATCTCGATCGAGGTCAGTTTCGACGCCGCATATTCCAGCTCGCGCTTCTGAACCAAGCCTTCAGGATAGAAGACCCCGCGCCAAGGCTCATAAGTCCAGCCGCCGATGCCGACATGGATGGAATGGGTCATGGTTCGCTCCGTTCGTCGCTCGATCCGACGCCTGGCGCGTCGGACTGCCAGTCCTCAAGCGCGTGCCGAATGCGTCGAACGAACACGTCCGCATCGTCGATTCGATAGAGAATGGCGTGGCTTTTGTAGAAGATCACATGGGCGTCCGCGCTCAACTCCGGTCGAGCCGCCCCAAGACGTGGAAAATCGGCAAGCAAGTCCAGTTTCGCGAACAGACCCTCGATATAGTCATCGGCCTGACGGCTCTCGAACAGTTCGAGGCCTTGCAGATAGACCTGCTGCAAGTCCGCCCGCGCCGCGCCGCTTAGCCGGAGCATCAGGAGGCGCGACGCAACTGGGCGCGCAGTTCCTCGATCACTTCACGTGGCGACTGGTCGGAAACACCGGAGGCGTCGGCCTCGGCGATCAGCCTTTGCCAATGGGCGATCTTCTCGGCCTTGATCTGCTCGCGGCGGATCAGGTCGCGCACCACGTCCGACGTGTTGGCGTAGCGCCCGGATTTCGCCTGTTCCTCGACCCAGGCCTTCATCGGATCGGGCAGGGAGATGTTCATCGTCGCCATGGTCGGCCTCCTCTCAAGGAGAATGGGCGCATGGCAAACTTTGTCAACATCGGATCAGGGCGCAGTCGCCGCCTGGATGCCGGCCAGCAGGCTGGCGGCGGTGATGGGTTTGGGGACGTGCAGGTCGGCGCCGGCGTCGCGCGCCTGGTCGCGGTGCTCGCTCATGGCGTTGGCGCTCAGCATGATGATCGGCGTACGAGCCCGGTCGGGACGGGCGGCCTCGACCTGACGAATGGCGCGGGTGGCGGTCAGGCCGTCCATGCCCGGCATCTGCATGTCCATCAGGATCAAGTCGAAGGTCTCGGACTGGAAGGCGGCCAGGGCCTGTTCGCCATCTGCGACGGTGACGACCTGCATGGCGTGGGCCGCCAGGATCAATTGCACGACGCGCTGATTGACCGGGTGATCCTCGGCCAGCAGCACGCGCAGGGGCGCCAGGGGGCGGTCGGCCTCGGCCGCACGCGCGCGTCGTTGGGCATCGTGTTCGGTCAGGGAGGCGGCGCGCGTCAGGGGGATCTCGACGGTAAACCGGCTGCCGACGCCCGGGGTGGAGGCGGCGGAAATCCGCCCGCCCATCAACTCGACCAGCGAACGACAGATCGACAGGCCCAGGCCCGTGCCGCCGAACCGGCGCGTGATGGTGCTGTCCGCCTGGCTGAACCGATCGAACAGACGGGCCGCGTGGTCGGAAGAGAAGCCGACGCCCGTATCCTCGACCCGCAGCGTCAGCTGGGTCAGGCCGTCGGAATCCTCGTCCACCGCAAGGGCGACGCCGACCGAGCCCTGATGGGTGAATTTGATGGCGTTGGACAGCAGATTGTCGAGCACCTGACGGATGCGGGTGCTGTCGCCGACGAACATTCCGCGCGCATTGGCGTCGCGGCGGATGTCGAAGGTCAGTCCCTTGGCCTCGGCCTTCAACCGCATGACGTCCAGCGGGGCGGCGATGGCCTCGTCCAGATCGAAGGGTCGGCTTTCCAGGTCCAGATGCCCGGCCTCGATCTTGGACACATCCAGAATGTCGGACACTAGCCGTTCCAGCGTTACGCCGGAGCTTGCGATCAGGGTCACCATCTCAGCCTGCTCGGGCGTCAACTCGGTGCGCGACAGGGCGTCGACGATCCCGATCACGCCGTTCAAGGGCGTGCGGATCTCGTGGCTCATATTGGCCAGGAACTCGGACTTCGCGGCATTGGCGGCCTCGGCGGCGGCGGTCGCTTCGCGCAGGGCCTGCTCTGCCGCGACCTTCTCGGTCACGTCGCGGGCGATGCCATAGATGCGGTCGCCCTGACGATGGGCGCGCCATTCGACGGTGACGTAATGACCAGCCTTGTGGCGATAGCGGTTGACCTGACCCAGGACTGGATCGCCCGGCCGCCGGTTTTCGACCTCGACGATGCTCTGGCGGGTGGCGGCATGGTCGTCCGGGTGGATCAGGCACAACAGGCCTTGGCCCTCGATCTCGTCGGGGCGATAGCCCAGCATCGTGAACCAAGAGGCGCTGGCCTTGACCACGCGCCCATCCAGCTCGCGCACCACCAGCAGATCCAGCGACACATCGAAGAAGGTGTCCAGATCCACATCGGCTGTGGGGAAGGCTAGGGCCGCAACGGGCGAACAGGTCATTGCGCACTCTCTCGGAATGAGACCCATGTTACGGCGCATCGGTTAAGCTCGCCTTTGCAAAGGATCGAAAAGAGCCGATGGCGTCGTGCGCCGTGTCGGTTAGGAACAACTCATGATCTTGCTTCTCGCCGCGATCGCCATGCTCCAATCCCCGCTATCAGGGGACGGAATCGAACCCCTGACCCTGGCCGAGGATCGAGCCTGCACGGACGAAGGGGCTCAGTGCGTCGGTCTGACGCAGCAGACGCGTGACGGCGAGCCGGTCCTCACCCCGGTCGTTCGTGCGCCAGACGCCCTGCCGGCCGCGCCGCAAGAGGCGTCGGGCGAGGTGGAAAATTACAAGCCCTGGGCTGGCCTGATCCGGCTTGCGGACGGCGGGTTTCTGGCCGGGGTCGAGATGGAGAGCCGCAGCATGTATTCCGGCGGCGGCGGGCAGGCGACGGAGTTGCGGCTCTATCGGCTGGATGCGGACGGCGAGGCCGGCGCCGCGCCGGTGCTGACCGTGCCGATCCAAGGTTCGCTGATGATCCGCGCCTGTTTCAGCGAGGAGGACATGACCCAGCGCGCCGGCGCCTGTCACGACGAATACAGTTTCGCTGCGACCCTGACCGCGAGCGACGCGGCGGAGGATGCAATGCCGGTCCTGACCTATGAGACGACCGCGACGGCCTATCCGCGCGGCGCCTCGCGATCCGAGGATTCGCTGGAGAAGCCGCCGCTGAAGCCCGCCGACCTGGTCGCCGCTCGCGATCCGAAATGCAGCGTCATTCGCCGGTTCACCTTTGACGCCAAGGCCGGCGAATACCGGCCGGACAGCCCGCTGCCCGACTGCTCGGACTACACCACGCCCTAGTAGGCGAAGTCGGCGTAGATGCGCTTCACGTCGCCCTGCCAGGCGCCGTGATACAGGTCCAACAGGCGCTCAGCCGGCGTGATCCCGCTGTCGGCGATGTCTTCCAGTTCCGACAGATAGCCGCGCTCGTCCACCATGCCGCCCGAGAATTTGGCGCGGTTCTTCAGCCCCTGTTTGGCGATGTTCACCAGGTCGACGGCGATGTCGCGCACCGATCGGCCCGCCACCTCGGCCTTCAGACCCAGGCGCGTCACGTCGCGGCGCAGGCGTTCGTGGTCGGCGATGTCCCAGTCCTTGACCAGGTCCCAGGCGGCGGCCAGCGACGGCGCGTCGTACAGAACCCCGGCCCACAGGGCGGGCAGGGCGCAGATCCGGCTCCACGGCCCGCCGTCGGCGCCGCGCATTTCCAGATAGGCCTTCAGTCGCACCTCGGGGAAAAGGGTGGTCAGGTGGTCGTTCCAGTCCTTCAGGGTCGGATACTGGCCGGGCAGGGCGGGCAGTTTGCCGGCCTGGAAATCGCGGAACGACTGGCCCGAGGCGTCGACATAATGGCCGTCGCGCTTGGCGAAATACATCGGCGTGTCCAACGCATAGTCGGCGTACCGCTCGAAGCCGAACCCCTCCTCGAACACGAAGCCCAGCATGCCGGTGCGGTCGGCGTCGGTGTCGGTCCAGACGTTGGCGCGGGCCGACAGGAACCCGTTAGGCCGTCCCTCGGTGAAGGGTGAGCAGGCGAACAGGGCGGTGGCGATGGGTTGCAGCGCCAAGGAGGTGCGGAACTTCATCACCATGTCGGCTTCGGAATCGAAGTCTAGGTTCGCCTGGATGGTGCAGGTGCGCAGCATCATGTCCAGGCCCAGGGTGCCGACCTTGGGCATATAGGCGCGCATGATGTCGTAGCGGCCCTTGGGCATGACCGGCACCTGTTCGCGCGTCCACAGCGGGTCGAAGCCGGCGCCCAGGAAGCCGACGCCGATCTGGTCGGCGACCTGCTTGACCTCCATCAGGTGCTGGCCGGTCTCGTTGCAGATGTCGTGGATGGTCAGAAGCGGCGCGCCCGACAGTTCGAACTGACCGCCCGGCTCCAGGCTGACGGAGGCGACGAAGCCTTCGCTGTTCCTGCGCTCCAGTCCGATCAGAAAGCCGTTTTCCTCGACGGGCGACCAGCCGAAGCGTTGCAGCCCCTCCAGCATGGCCTTGATGCCGTTCGGGCCGTCATAGGCGGGGCGGGCCAGGGTGGTCTTGTCGAAGCCGAACTTCTCGTGCTCGGCGCCGATGCGCCACTGGTCCTTGGGCTTGATCCCCCTGGACATGGCCTCAATGAGGTCGGTCCGGGTCAGCGGCGCGTTGTCGGTCATGCGTCAGTCCCCTGCGGGCGCATCGTAAGCGACCGTGTGTCGCGGCTAGATGGGCAAGATTGGGGCAAGGCTCAAGAGGGCTTTCGTCTTTCCCTGACGGTCGGTCTGCGTCGGCTCGCTGCCTGAGGGGGGACTTATCGTTCCCAATCACCGACGGCCGCCTGCCACAGGGTCATGGCGGCGATGGCGGCGGTGTCGGCGCGCAGGATGCGCGGGCCCAGCGACACGGCGGTGGTGAAGGGCAGGGACCGCAGCCGCTCGCCCTCTTCCGGCGAGAATCCGCCCTCCGGCCCGATCAGGATGGACCAGGGGCCTTCGCCGGCGTCACGCAGGGACGAGACGGCGGGCGCGCCGCCCGTCTCGTCGCAGAACATCAGCCGGCGTCCGGTTTCCCAGCCGTCCAGCAGGGCGTCCAGCTTGATCGGATCATCGACGGCGGGCACGTCCATCCGCCCGGTCTGTTCGGCGGCTTCCTCGGCGATGGCGTCCAGCCGGTCCAGGCGGATACGGTCGGCGTTGGTGCGTTTTGTCAGCACCAGCCGCACCCGGCGCGCGCCCAGTTCGGCGGCCTTCTCCACGATGGTCTCGACCCGCGCCTTCTTCACCACCGCAACGATCAGTTCCAGATCGGGACCGAAGGTCTGGGGTCGCACCTGTTCCTCGGCGCGCAGGATCACGCCCTTCTTCAGGACTTCCGCGACCGTACAGCGCCACTCCCCGTCGCGCCCGTTGAACACCAGCAGATCATCCCCTGCCTTCAGCCGCATGACCTGCGTCAGATAACGGGACTGGTCGAGCGTGGGCGCAACGGGAGCGGCGGCGGCGAGCGGCGATGTGACGTAAAGGCGGATCATGCCCCTACATGACCTGACACAAACCGCTTGTCATCCCGGCCGCAGCGAAGTGAAAGGCCTGGATCACAAGGGACGGATCGATATCCTTACAGCGTCCGCGAAATCAGCAGCTTCATGATCTCGTTCGTGCCGCCGTAGATGCGCTGGACGCGGGCGTCCTTGTACAGTTGGGCGATCGGATATTCGTTCATATAGCCGTAGCCGCCGTGGAGCTGGAGCATCTCGTCGATGGTCTCGCCCTGGATGTCCGTGACCCAATATTTGGCCATGGAGGCGGTGGCGGCGTCGAGCTTGCCCTGCAGATGCAGGCCGATGCAGTGGTCGGTGAAGACCTTGGCGACGGTCAGCTTGGTCTTGACCTCGGCGAGCTTGAACTGGGTGTTCTGGAAGTCGATGACCCGCTTGCCGAACGCCTTGCGCTCCTTGACGTAGGCCAGCGTCGCCTCAAGCCCACGCTCGGCGGCGGCGACGCCCTGGACGGCGATGTTCAGGCGCTCCTGGGGCAGTTGCTGCATCAGCTGGACGAAGCCCTGGCCCTCGGTCCCGCCGATAATGTTGTCGCCGGGGACCTTCACGTCGTTGAAGAACAGTTCGGAGGTGTCGTTGGCCTCCATGCCGATCTTGTGCAGGTTGCGACCGCGTTCGAACCCTTCCGCGCCATCGGTCTCGACCACGATCAGCGAGGTGCCCTTGGCGCCCTCGGCCGGATCGGTCTTGGCGACCACGATCAGGAAGTTGGCCAGCTGGCCGTTGGTGATGAAGGTCTTGGAGCCGTTGACGACATAGCCGTTGCCCGACTTGACCGCCGTGGTCTTGACGCCTTGCAGGTCCGAGCCGGCGCCCGGTTCGGTCATGGCGATGGCGCCGACCAGTTCGCCCGATTGCAGGCGCGGCAGCCAGCGCTGCTTCTGCTCCTCGGTGCCGTAATGCCAGATGTAGGGCATGACGATCGCATTGTGCAGCGAAATGCCGAAGTGGTCCGCGCCCTTCCAGCCCAGTTGACGCATCAAGACGACCTCGTGCCGATAGTCGCCGCCGAAACCCCCATCCTCTTCCGGCAGCGACAGACCCAGCAGGCCCGCCTCGCCCGCGTCGTTCCAGAGCTGACGCGGCGCAGACGAGTCGGCGATCCATTGCTGGACCTTCTCAAGCGGCGCGTGCTCGTCGATCCATTTGCCGACGCTGTCGGAGAAGAGGGTGATCTCTTCTTCACGCATGAAATCGGGATCGGGGCTGCCCAGCACGTTCATCATCATGTCTCCTCCCCACTCCGTGGGGAGGGGGACCGCGAAGCGGTGGAGGGGCTCTGTCCACCGCTGGGTTTCAGGAATGAGCGACGGACAGAGCCCCTCCGTCACGGCGCCGAAGAGGCGCCGCGCCACCTCCCCGCAGAGCGGGGAGGAGACGGTTTAGCCTCAGAACGCCTCGGCCGGCATGGCCATCAGCACGTCGGCGCCGGTCTTCATCTTCTTCAGATGGGCTTCCGCGTCGGGCAGGATGCGCTCGACGAAGTAGCGGCCGGTCTGAAGCTTGGTGGCGTAGTAGGGGTCGGTCGAACCGGCCTCGACCTGCGCTTGAGCGACCTTGGCCATCTGCGCCCACATATAGGCCAGCGCCGTCAGGCCGAAGACGTTCAGATAGTCGGTCGAGGCGGCGCCGGCATTGTCGGGGTTGGCCATGCCGTTCTGCATCAGCCACATGGTGCCGTCCTGCAGCTTGGCCTTGGCGTCGGCCAGGCCGTCGACGAAGGGCTTGATCGCTTCATTGCCACTGTTTTCGGCGACAAAGGCGTCGATCTCGCCGAACCAGGTCATGATCGCGCGGCCGCCGTTGGCGGGCAGCTTGCGGCCGACCAGGTCCAGCGCCTGGATGCCGTTGGTGCCCTCGTAGATCATGGTGATGCGGGCGTCGCGCAGATACTGCGAGGCGGTAAAGTGTTCGGTGTAGCCCGAACCGCCATGCACCTGCATGCCCAGAGACGCGACGTGGAAGCCCTTGTCGGTCAGATAGGCTTTCAGCACCGGCGTCAGCAGGCCCATGTAATCCTTGGCCTTCTGGGCGACGGCGGCGTCCTCGGACTTCTCAAGGTCGGCGTGAAGCGCGGTCCACAGGATGAAGGCCTGGCCGCCTTCGACGAAGGCCTTGGACTCCAGCAGCATGCGGCGCACGTCGGGGTGGACCATGATGCTGTCGGCGGGGCCGTCCGGGTTCTTCGGTCCGGTCAGCGAACGGCCTTGCAGGCGGTCCTTGGCGAACTCGACGGCGGCCTGATAGGCGGCGGTGCCGATGGCCAGGCCCTGCAGGCCGGTGCCGAGGCGGGCTTCGTTCATCACGACGAACATATTGTTCATGCCGCGGCCTTCTTCGCCGATCAGCCAGCCCTTGGCGCCGTCGTACTGCATGACGGCGGTGGCGTTGCCGTGGATGCCCATCTTGTGCTCGAGCCCGGCGCATTCCAGGCTGTTGCGCTCGCCCAGCGAACCGTCCTCATTGACCAGGAACTTGGGCACGACGAACAGCGACAGGCCCTTGATGCCCGGAACCGCGCCCTCGACGCGGGCCAGCACCGTGTGGATGATGTTGTCGGCGAAATCGTGCTCGCCCGCCGAGATCCAGATCTTCTGGCCGGTGATCGAATAGGAGCCGTCGCCGTTCGGTACGGCCTTGGTGCGCACCATGCCCAGGTCCGTGCCGCACTGCGGCTCGGTCAGGTTCATCGTGCCCGACCATTCGCCGGTCGCCATCTTGGGCAGGTATTTCTGCTTCAGCTCTTCGGACGCATTGGCGTGAATCCCGGCATAGGCGCCGGCCGTCAGTCCCGGATACATCGAAAAGGCGGCCGAGGCGCCGGCCGTCATCTGACCGAAAGCCGAGGCCACCACGCTGGGCATGCCCTGACCGCCGTACGCCGGGTCCGCGGCCAGCGCCATCCAGCCGGCTTCGGACATGGCCTTGTAGGCTTCCTTCCAGCCCTTGGGTCCCGTCACCACGCCGCCTTCGGCCCAGTGGCAGCCCTCCTTGTCGCCCGGATTGTTGATCGGGGCGATGACCTCGTCGGCGAACTTGGCGCCTTCTTCCAGGATCTGGCTGACCAAATCCGAAGAGACGTCCTGGAAGCCCGGCTGGTTGGTGTAGCGGTCGATCTCCAGCACTTCATTCAGGATGAAGGTGAAGTCGCGGACAGGCGCCTTGTAGGCCATGGATTACGCTCTTGCTTTGAAGGGGTGGTGGTGGTCGTGGTTGAGACGCGCGCGCAGCAGCTTCTCATAATCTTCGGCGCCCGGCAGCAGGTCGGGGCGGTGTTCGGATAGCTTGGACTCCATCCAGGCGCAGGCCTGTTCGGCCGTCTCGATGGCGCCTTCGATATCTTCCAGCTGCTGTTTCAGCGCCGCGATCTGGGCGCGGTGCCGCACCAGGGCCACGGCCATCTGGTGGACGTTGTGATCCTTCTGATCATAGAGATCCATCATGTCCTGGATCTCCTGAAGGGTGAAGCCGATGCGGCGGCCCCTCAGGATCAGTTTCAGCCGGGCGCGGTCGCGCGCGTCATAGACGCGGGTCTGGCCCTTGCGCGCGGGCGTCAGCAGGCCCTTGTCTTCATAGAATCGAAGGGCGCGCGCCGTGGCGCCGAACTCGCGGCACAGCTGGCGAATGGAATAGGTGCGGTGGTCGTCGGCGGTGGCCATACGCCTTCATAACTTGACGTGCGCGTAAAGGGAAGAGGCTTACGCGCACGTAAGGGTAAGCTTTTCTCCCTTACTGGCGATCAGGCATGAAAAAGCCCGGAGCCTTGGGGGAGGCTCCGGGCGCAAACGCCGGACTGCAGGGGGGGAGAGGGGTCCGGCGTTCGATCTCTTTCAATCAGGCCTGCAGCAATCAGGCTCTGCGGCGGCCCAGCAGCACCGGGACGGTGATGGCCAGCAGGACGGCGTTGACCGCCGCCAGGCCGAAGTCCTGGCTCAGCGCATGGATCGTCATCATGGTCGCTTCCATGACGATCAGGCCGACCGCCGCCGTCAGCAACAGGGGGCGACCCACTCGCCACGAGATCAGCGGGCTCAGCACGCCCATGGCCAGAACGATCTCGACCACGCCCAGGCCGCGCACCATGTTCTCGGGCGCGATGGCGGGCCAGCCCATCAGATTGATCAGGTTGGTCATCGGCTCGGTCAGCTTGGCGTAGCCGGCGGCGATGAAGAACATCGCGATCCAGCCCTGCAGCGTCCAAAGGGCGATGTTGGCGTAGGCGGCGCGGTTGCGCGACGGCGCGGTGGTGAAGGTCGAGGTGGTCATCGGGGAGGACGCCTGAAGGTCATGAACGGCTGCGATCCGGCCTGGGGGCGTTCCCCGGGAAGCCGTTCGCTGAAGCCTATATAGCGGCGCTTCCGACGTTTGTCATCATACGATGACATCAACTGATGACATCAGTTGATGACTTTCTGTTACGAGCCGGGGGCATTGGGCCGATTCCCAATGCCCCACAAGGATCTGCAACGCGCGATTTCAGTCTTCGGGCTGCGGCCCGGGCGTCTGGACGATCAGGTCGCCAGGCTGGCAGTCCAGTTCGCGGCACAGGGCGTCCAGGGTGGAGAAGCGCACCGCGCGGGCCTTGCCGGTCTTCAGGATCGACAGATTGGCCAAGGTGACGCCGACGCGGTCGGACAGTTCGGTCAGGGACATGCGGCGTTCGAGCAGCAGCCGGTCCAGTTGGATCATGATCATGGCGCGCTCCTCAGACCGTGGTCAGTTGTTCGTCGCGCATGGCCGACCCCTGCCGGAACACCTCGGCCAGGATGAAGACCACCAGAATGCCCAACCAGGACCCCAGGTCGAAGTCATAGTCGGACGGCGATTGGCCTATACTCTGCGGGGCGACGAAGACCAGCAGCAGCGCCGTCAGCTGAATGCCGATCAGGCCCAGACCCACGCCTTGCAGTCGTTTGACGTTGGCGAACTCGAAGGCGTCGCCCTGATTGACCGACAGCAGGATGCGTCGCAACCGGTTGATGATCCACCAGGTGAAGCCGCAGGCCATCGCCGCGCCGAGGAAGGTCAGGCGACCTGTCCATTGCAGGGTGTTGTTCGGATCAGCGTGTGCGCCCTTTAGTCCGTCGATCAGGCCCGCACCGAAGCTGGGCACGATCAGGGTGAACAGGAAGACGAGGATGGTGGCGACAGCGCCGATCATCACGAACACATTGACGAAGCCCAGCAGCCAGCGCAGGGCGCTGGCGACGGAATATTTGCCGATCATCTTCATCTCGAAAGCCCTTCCATTAGGGTCGCCCTCCGCGACCGCATTGGTGACTATCGATATGGATTTATCGATAAACGGGCAAGAACATTATCGATAAACGAGATGAAGCTTTCGTAAGGTTCGGCGTCAGGCCGTGAAGCCCCAGGCCAGGCGCGCCGCCTCCAGCCGATCCAGCTTGGCCTGGAAGGGCGCCCAGTCGTCGGCGTCGGCGACGGCGGCCCAGATCGCCTCGACCTCGTCGATCAGCATCTCCTCCGGTTCGCGCGCGGCGAACATCGGATGCTCCAGCCGTTCGATCCGGTCCGGTTCGTGTTCCATCAACGCGAAGCGGAAGGCGTCGAAGGCCTCGCCCTGATACAGTTTCGCGCGTGGTCCCGACAAGGCGCGGGCCGAGGAGGCGAAGCCGCCGAACCAGTCAAAGAACAGCGGCTCCCACCGCAGCGCCGCGCCGCCTTCTCTCAGCAGGGCCAGGGTCGTATCGACCAGCCGCTGATCCGCCGCCTCGCCCAGACTGTGGACGCCCAGCCGCATCAAAAAGGCGGCGCGCAGCTCGCGGATATAGGCGGGACCGAAGCCGTTCAGCGCATCCGTCAAAGGCTCGACCTCGGCGACCAGTTTCAGACAGCCGGCCAGTTGCGTCAGGTTCCAGAACACCGCCTCGGGCTGACGCGCGAAGGCGTAAAGGCCTGTCTGGTCGAAATAGGCGGCGGTGAAGGCCGGATCGTATTCAGGCAGGAACCGCCAGGGGCCATAGTCGAAGCTCTCGCCCGTGACGTTCAGATTGTCGGTGTTCAGAACCCCGTGCACGAACCCCGCCGCGATCCACCGCGCCGTCAGTTTCGCCGAGGCCTCGACGACCGCCTGCAGCAGGCCGGGCGCATCGCCGGCGGCGACGTCCGGATGATATAGGCTGCGCACATGTTCGATCAGCGCCTCGATCTCGTCCTTGCGCCCCAGATAGGCCGCGCGCTGGAAGGTCCCGAACCGCACATGGCTGTGCGACAGCCGCACCAGAACGGCGGACCGCGTCGGCGATGGCTCGTCTCCGCGCTCCAACGCTTCGCCGGTCTCGATCAGCGAAAAGGCGCGGCTGGTCGGGACGCCCTGCGCCTCCAGCATCGTCGCCGCCAGAACCTCGCGCACCCCGCCCTTCAGCGTCAGCCGCCCATCGCCCCCACGCGACCAGGGCGTCTGGCCAGAGCCCTTCGTTCCCAGGTCGAGAAGTCGACCTGGCGCGCTATCATTCGCGACGCGGTCGCTCATTGCTTGAGCGCGCATCTGCGCCGTCAGAAAGCCGCGCCCGTCGCCCAGATCGGGATTGTAGTGCCGGAACTGATGCCCGTGATAGCGCATGGCGATCGGGCCGGGCTGGCCCGGCAGGGGTTCGAACCGCCCGAACGCCGCGATCCATTCCGCTTCGCTCAACCCCTCCAGCCCGACCTCGGCCGCCGCGCGGTCGTTGCGAAACCGCAAGATCGTCTGAGGAAAATCTGCGGCCTGAACCGCATCGGCATAGTCCGCGCCCAAATCGAAGAAGCGTGGTTCGGGGCGATAGTCAGGAGAGACGGGCATGGCAGGTTAGGTGCGTGTCCGGCGAGGGGAGCGCAACCGCGCGCGCGTCTTTCTTTCGTGATCCTCCAGTTTCGCTCCGCTCGACGCACGATCGCCAAGAGGCCGGCCATCCTATTCACCTGAGGTCAGTCCAATGTTTTCAATCTTCTATCGCCCACCGGCGTCATCTTCCTGCCAACGCTTCTAAGCCGTGCGATCCTGTCTCGGTTCGTCCGCACGAAACACATCGCATAGTCGGGGAGAGAGAAATCAGACGAATTAGACGAATTA
>NZ_DLTK01000115.1:0-451 GCF_002500885.1 Brevundimonas sp. UBA7838 | reverse complement strand
ACGAATTAGACGGTGTTTTTCCGATGCGACCGTCTGATTTGGCGCCGGCGCCTCAGCCCGCGCCCAGCAGGTCCGACCAGCGCCAGCTGCCCTTGCCCAAGGCCAGTTGCGCGCCGCCGGGGCGGTCTTCCAGCTTCAGGACCGCCAGGCCTGTCATGCGCTGGCGCTTGCATTCGGCCGGGGCGAAGGCGACCTCCAGGGCGATGGCCTGGCGCACGCCCGCCAGACCCTTGCCGGCCTGGTTACGGCTTTGCAACCAGTCGCCGTTCCAGACCAGGATGGCGCGGCCGTTCGCGTCCATGTCCTGGGATGCGGCGATGACGGCGCGGCGCACGGCCTGGTCATCGCGCACGGCGTCCTGGACCCAGCGCACCATGTCGCACGACCCTCCGCCGGAACCGGCGCCGGTCCCGCCCGATCCGCCCGATCCGCCCGCGCCGGTTCCGCCGCC
>NZ_DLTK01000156.1:756-13902 GCF_002500885.1 Brevundimonas sp. UBA7838 | reverse complement strand
ACGCCGATCCTGGCCCTGACCGCGAACGCCTTCGCCGAGGACCGACGCGCCTGCCTGGAAGCCGGCATGGACGACCATATCGTCAAGCCGCTGGACGCCGAGGCCCTGCGCGCCGCGCTCGCCCGCTGGACGAAGCGCGACATCCGCGCCAAGGTCGGCTGAGTTACAGGCGCCCGCGTTTCCGGCCGCCGCGCCGGAGCCGTGCATGACCGACCAAGCCCATCCCCCCGCCAACGGCAAGCCCGCAGGCCGTTTCGGCGGCCTCGCCGTCTATGGCGAGCGGCGCGTCTTCATCATGCTGCTGCTGGGCTTTTCGGCAGGCCTGCCGAACCTGCTGATCTTCGACACCCTGACCACCTGGTTGCGAGAGAGCGGCCTGACGCTCGAAGTGATCGGCTTCTTCGCCCTGGCCACGCTCAGCTACTCTTTGAAATTCGTCTGGGCGCCGCTGATCGACCGAACCGCCGTCCCGCTTCTGACGCCTCTGCTTGGTCATCGACGCGCCTGGATGCTGGTCACGCAGGGTGTGATCATCTTCGGTCTATGGTCGATTTCGACCCTGAACCCCTCCAACGCCTTGATCGCCGTGGCCGGCTTCGCCGCCCTCGTCGGCTTCTTCGGCGCCACCCAAGACATCGTCATCGACGCCTGGCGGATCGAGGCGGCCGACGACAGTCGCCATGGCGCCATGGCCGCCGCCTATCAGCTGGGCTACCGCGTCGCCATGATCGTGGCCGGGGCCGTGCCTCTGGTGCTGGCCGATCTATATAACTGGAACCTCTCTTACGCGGTGATGGCCGCACTCATGGGTATCGGTATCGCCGGGGTGCTGTTTGCGCCGCGAGAGAAGGCGCACTCGATCCGAGCCATCCCGGTTGGAGACCTTCCCTCGCGACCAAAGCTGGAAATCTTCGAGTGGATCGCGCGTCTGGCGGTCATCGGCGTCGCCGCCATGTTCTTGGGTTCGGGCCTGACAGGAAAGTCGGCGCCCTTGAACGCCCTGTTCGGGCTCTTCGGCCTCGGCCCGGACGGCAAGGCGGCGGTCGCAGCGGCGCTGGCGGCGAGGCCGGAGGGCGTCTATCTGCAGTTCGCTCTGGTGCTCATGGGCCTGGCCGTCATGGTCATGGCCTGCTGGCCGCTGCCGGGAACGAAGACGCGGCCCGGCGCCTATCTCGCCGGATCGTTCGGCCAGCCCCTCTCCGATTTCTACAGACGCTTCTCGGGTGTAGCGACGCTGATCCTGGCGCTGATCTGCGTCTATCGCCTAGCGGATTTCGTGCTGAACATCATGCCGCCCTTCTACATCGACCTCGGCTTTTCCAAGACGGAACTGGCCGAGGTGCGCAAGGTGTTTGGCGTGGTCATGACCAGTCTGGGCGTGATCATCGGCGGCTGGTCGGTCGCCAAGCTCGGCCTGATCCGCACCATGGTCATCGGCGCCTTCATGAGCCCTGTGTCCAACCTGATCTTCGCCTGGCTGGCGACCCAAGGACACAGCCTGTCAGCCCTGACCGTCGCCATCGGCGTGGACAACGTCTCAAGCGGATACGCCGGGACCGCCTTGATCGCCTATATGTCCAGCCTGACGTCGATCGGATTCACCGCGACCCAGTACGCCCTGTTCACATCATTGTACGCCCTGCCCGGCAAGCTGATCGCGACGCAGTCGGGACGGATCGTCGAGGCTTCGGCGCGAGCCGCCGAAGGGACCGGGCCTTTCGCTGGCCTGCGGGCGCTGTTCGCCAATCTGCAACCCGGCGTGTTGACCACCGGTGCAGCGACGAGTGGCGTTACCCCAGCGGCGCTGGGCGCGGGCTACGTGGCCTTCTTCCTGTATTCAGCGATTATCGGTGTGTTCGGGATCGTCTTGGCCTTCATCGTGGCTTCGAAGCAAACTGCCCTGCAGGCGCGCCAGAAGGCCGCCATGGAAGAAGAGGCTGCGATCGCGGCGACCGAGGGCCAGCCGTCCTGAGGCTTCAGCGCTTCAGAAAACCGCCGATCATGTCGCCCAGGCCACCCGGCAGTTTGCCAAGCAGGTCGTCGGCGCCGTTGATCTGACCGCCGGGGGTCAGGCGGTCGATGGCTTCGGGCAGAAGACCGGCCAGGGTCTCGCCGGCCTGTTCGGGGGTCACGCCCATCTTGGCGGCGATGTCGGCGATGGGGCCGTGGCCGAGGACGGCCGTGATCTGCTCGGGCGAGATGTTGGCGTTCGGCCCCGTGCCGACCCAGGAGCCGATCACATCGCCCAGGCCCGCCTGACCGAACTTTTCGGTCAGTCCGCCGACGCCGCCCTGACCCTTGAGCAGATCGCTCAGACCGCCTGCGGCGTCGTCGCCGAGACCCTTCACCACATTGTCCAGAAAGCCCATCGCCGTCTCCTGAATGATGGCGCACCGTAACACCGTCATGCGACGGATACGAGAAAGGCCCGCCAGGATCCGGCGGGCCTTTCCAACATCGGCTTTTTGGAAAGCCTTAATTCTTGGCGTCGTTGGCGCCTTGCGTGACGGCCGAACCGGCGGCCGAAACGTCGCGGCCGGCGCCGGCGATGGTGTTGCAGGCCGACACGGCCAGAGCGGCGGCGACGATGGACAGGGTGATGATCTTGCGCATGGTGTGAACCCTTGTTGGTATGGTCAAGTTTCGTCGAAACGCCGACCCTGGGCTTGGGTTGCATCAAGCGACGCCGTATCGAAAATTTTGCTTCGACGTGTCCGATCGCCGCAACGCGGGGGCATTGATCCCTTGCGCCGCGCGCACGCGGCCCCGAAGGTGCGCCCCTGTTTCACGAGGGGTTGTTCATGCGTCGTCTTCTGATCTCGTCCGCCGCCATGATGGCGGTGCTGTCCGCCGCGCCCGCGCTGGCGCAAACCTCCGCCCCCGCACAGACAGCCGCGGCCGAAAGCGAGGACGCGCGGCTGAACGCCTTCTTTGAGCAGGCCTTCCAAGCGCGGATCGCGCTGAGCCCGCAGCAGATGACGTCGCTGGGCATCAAGACCGACTACGACAAGCTGGACGATGTGTCGGACGCCGCCGCCGACCGCGCCCTGGCGCTTCAGGAGGCGCAGCTGGCGCAGATGAAGGTCCAGTTCGATCCGCAGAAGCTGGGACCGCAGGCGGCGCTGTCGTGGCGAATGTTCGAGTACGGCGTCCAGCAGGCGCGGCTGTCGAACCAGTGGCGCGACTGGGGCTTTCAGTTCGCCGCCAACGGCAATCCGACCACCAGCCTGCCGGTCTTTCTGATCAACAACCACCGGGTCTCCAGCGTGGCCGACGCCGAGGCATATGTCGCGCGGATCAAGGCCGCCGAGACGCAGATGGATCAGGTGGCCGACGAACTGCGTCAGCGCGCGGCGGCGGGCGTCGTCTCGCCGCGCTTCGTCTTCGCCCCGTCCATCGCCAACACCCGCAACGTCATCACTGGCGCGCCGTTCGACGATGGCGCGGACAATCCGGTCTGGGCCGACTTCACCAAGAAGGTCGAGGCGCTGGAGACGGATCCGGCGACGAAGGACCGGCTGCTGTCGGAAGCCCGCGCCGCCCTGACCGGTCCCTACAAGGCCGGGTTCGAGACTGTGTTGACGGCGCTGGCCGAGGTGCAGCCCAAGGCTGACAGCGATGCGGGCGTGTGGCGACTGCCGCAGGGCGAGGCCTATTACAACGCCCGGCTCCAGCTCTCGACCACCACCGACCTGACCGCCGACCAGATCCATCAGATCGGTCTGGCCGAGGTCGCCCGAATCCAGGCCGAGATGGAGACCATCAAGACCCAGGTCGGCTTCACCGGCTCGCTGCAGGCGTTCTTCACCTTCCTGAAGACGGATTCACGGTTCCAGTATCCGAATACGCCCGAGGGCAAGGAGCAGTATCTGACCGACGCGCGCGGCTTCATCGCCCAGGTGATGGCGGCGGCGCCGCAGTGGTTCTCGACCCTGCCCAAGGCGGCGCTGGAGGTGCGGGCGGTGGAGCCGTTCCGTGAGGCGACGGCCTCGATCGCCTTCTACAACTCGCCCGCGCCGGACGGATCGCGGCCGGGCATCTACTACGTCAACCTTTCGGACATGACCCAGGTTCTGAAGCCGCAGATCGAGGGCATCAGTTATCACGAGGGCGCGCCGGGCCATCATTTCCAGATCGCCTATGCGCAGGAGATCGAGGGCCTGCCGCGCTTCCGCCGGTTCGGCGGCTATGGCGCCTATGCGGAAGGCTGGGGGCTGTACGCCGAGCAGCTAGGCAAGGAAATGGGCTTCTATCAGGACCCCTATTCCGACTTCGGCCGGCTCTCGACCGAGCTGTGGCGCGCGGTGCGGCTGGTGACCGACACCGGCCTGCACGCCAAGCGCTGGAGCCGCGAACAGGCGATGGACTATTTCCGCCAGAACTCCCTGTTGTCCGAGCGCGACATCGAAAAGGAGGTCGAGCGCTACATCACCAATCCCGGCCAGGCGACCAGCTACAAGATCGGCGAGCTGAAGATCGAGGAACTGCGCGACCGGGCCAGGACGGCGTTGGGCGACCGGTTCGACATCAAGGACTTTCATGCGGTCGTGCTGGGCTCCGGCTCGGTGCCGCTGGACGTGCTGGAGGATCAGGTGGACAGCTGGATTGCGGCGGGCGGTGGGGCGCCGAACGCATGATCGCCGGCTATGAGTTGACTGCCGAAACGCCTTCGGTCGCCGATTATCTCCGCCTCCGGATCAACGCCGGCCTGAGCCCAAAAGCTGAGGCGAACGCCATCGCCGGCCTGCCGCACACCTGGTTCGCCGTTGTCGTACGCCGGGATGATCGGGTGGTCGGCATGGGTCGGATCATTGGCGACGGCGGTCTTTTCTTTCAGATCGTCGACATGGCCATCGAGCCTGCGCATCAGGGACGCGGCCTGGGAAAGGCGATCATGACGGCCTTGATGGAGCGGCTGCGCAGTCACGCGCAGGGCGCCTACGTCAGCCTGATTGCGGACGGAGAGGCGAACCGACTGTATGCACAATACGGCTTTGCGCCGACCATGCCGAAATCCATCGGCATGGCCCAGGTGATCCGCTGACGCGCATTTCCTGCGCGTTTGGTGTAAGAGCCGCCGCCATGCCGTTCACCGCCACCGTCCTGACCATGTTTCCCGAGGCCTTTCCGGGCCCGCTCGGCGTGTCTTTGATCGGCACGGCCTGGCGCGAGAAGGGCTTGTGGAGCCTGGAAACGGTTGACATTCGCGCCTTTTCCACAGATACGCGCGGCTTCCTGGACGACACCCCTGCGGGTGGCGGCCCGGGAGCTGTGCTGAAGGCGGACGTGGTGGCCCGGGCGGTGGATAGCCTGCCGGGACCCAAGCGGCCGCTTTTGTACATGAGCGCCAGGGGTCGGCCCCTGACCCAGGCGCGCGTCAAGGAATGGGCGAAAGCCGACGGGATCGTCGTGCTGTGCGGCCGTTTCGAGGGGGTGGATCAGCGGGTGCTGGACGCACGCGGGTTCGAGGAGGTCTCGGTCGGAGACGCGGTTCTCGCCGGCGGCGAGGCGGCGGCGATGGTCGCGATCGAGGCGTGCGTAAGACTGATCCCCGGCGTGCTCGGCTCAGGCGACAGCCTGTCGTCCGAAAGCTTCGAGGATGGGCTCTTGGAACACCCGCAGTACACGCGACCGCGGACGTTCGAGGGGCTTGAGATACCCGAGGTGCTGCTGTCGGGCGATCACAAGAAGATCGCGGGATGGCGCGAGGCGCAGCGGGCGAAGACTACGCGGGAGCGGCGGCCGGACCTCTGGCAGGCGCATCTCGCCAACTCACAGCTAAAGGGCGCAAAGCCCGAGGAGAAATGACATGAACATCGTTCAACAGCTGGACGCCGAAGAAAAAGCCCGCGTCCTGGGCGAACGCAAAATCCCGGAATTCCAGCCCGGCGACACCCTGCGCGTCAACGTGAAGATCAAGGAAGGCGAGCGCGAGCGCGTTCAGGCCTTCGAAGGCGTCTGCATCGCCCGTGACGGCGGCGGCATCAGCGAAACCTTCACGGTCCGCAAGATCTCGTTCGGTGAAGGCGTCGAGCGCCGCTTCCCCATCCTGTCGCCGAACATCGAGTCGATCGAAGTGAAGCGCCGCGGCGTCGTGCGTCGCGCCAAGCTCTATTATCTGCGCGATCGTCGCGGCAAGTCGGCCCGTATCGCCGAGCGCCAGACGGTCCGCCCCGCCAAGGGCGTCGTCGTTCCGGAAACCGGTTCGGCCGCCAAGACCGAAGAAGCCTAGTTTCAGGTTAGATGATCAAATGACGAAGGCCCCGGCGGTGACGCCGGGGCCTTTTTCTATTCCGCCAGTCGGCGATTACTGCGGGAACATGGGATTGGCCGCGTCGCGCTGGCCTTCAAGGCTGTGTTTCAGGGCTTCCATCTGCTCATGCTCGGTCTTCACCGCGGCATAGGCGCGCCGGATCGTCTCGCGCGTGGTGGCGGAAATGCCGGTGTCTTCCAGCGCCTTCTCGTACTTGTTGGCGATGAACCCTTCGCCCGAGTTGATCGAGCCGACGACGGAATCGTCGTTGCGCATCAGGGCGTGCTTCACATCCAAGAACGCGCGGTGCGCCTTGGCCAGGATCGATCCATCGGACTCCGGATCGCCGCCCAGACCGCGCACAGCGGCGGACAGGTCGTCGACGACCTGCTGGCGTTCGCTGCTGCGGCGCTCGAACAGGGTGCGGTAGTGCGGGTCTTGCGTCTGTTCGGCGGCTTCGCGATAGCCGTCCGCGCTGTCCAGCGTCGTTTCGATCAGGCCGTTCAGAACCTTGATGTCGTGGGCGTTGGGGTTGCTCATCTCGTCCATTCCTTCCGCTGTTGCGGTCAAACGGCGAAATGGCCCGGCGCGGCGAAGGTTGCCGCCTGCGACATCAAAGTTTGGTGCGAAGCGACCACAGCTCGGGGAAGCAGCGCTTGGTCAGGGTCGAGGCCAGATAGGCGGCGCCTTCCGTTCCGCCCGTGCCGCGACGCCGACCGATGATGCGTTCGACCGTGACGACATGCTTGTGACGCCAGGTCAGCAGGGCGTCGTCCAGATCGACCAGCTTCTCGGCCAGCTGATACAGGACCCACCACCGTTCCGTGTCGCGATAGACCTCCAGCCAGGCCGCCTCGACGGCTTCGGACGGCGCATAGGGCTGGGTCACGTCGCGGTTCAGCACCTCGGCGGGCACCGGCAGACCGGCCTTGGCCAGTTGAGCCAGCGCATCATCGTAAAGGCTTGGCGCGGCGATGGCGGCCTGAAGCGCGGCCAGTGCCTCGGGGCGGTCTTCGTGGAACTTCAGGAAGCTGGCGTCCTTCAGGCCCAGCATGGCCTCGAAACGTCGGAACTGGTCGCTCTGGAAGCCGGACGATGACCCCAACGACCCTCGGAACCGCAGATAGTCCGACGGCGTCATCGTCGACAGAATGTCCCAGCTGTGGGTCATCACCGCCTGGATGCGGCTCACGCGCGCCAGGCTTTTGTAGGCCGGGACCAAGTCGCCGGCGCGCACCATCGACTGGGCCAGGGCCGTCTCATGCAGGATCTGCTTGAGCCACAGTTCCTTGGTCTGATGGATGACGACGAACAGCATCTCGTCGTGCTGGTCCGACAGCGGGTGCTGGGTCGAAAGCAGGTCGTCCAACGCCAGATAGCCGGCGTAGGTGATGTCGCTGGATTGGGTCATGCCCGCCTATCGCCCGCGATGGCGAGCGGTGCAAGCTTAGTGCTGGCCTTGCGCCGAGACGTTGGCGGCGATCTGACGGCCGGCGTCGAAGGCGTCGCGGGCGCCTTTGTAGATGAAGCCGTAGGTCGGATAGACCGTCGTGCCCAGATCGTTGATCGGATTGTACCAGACCTTGACCTGCGACCAGTCGTTGGAGGGCGAGACGTCGACGACGGTGACGTTCTCTTCGACCTTGCCGCGGCTGCCGCCCCAGTTGGCGTGGGTCACGCGCACCACACGGTCGGTCAGGATGTCGGAGACGACGGCGACGTGGCCCCGGCTCATGCGGCCCTCGGGGCGGAAGACCAGAACCGAGCCGGTTTCCGGGGCCTTGCCAGTGCGGAAGTTGGCGGCGGCTTGGCGCCACCAGGTCCAGGCGTCGCCAAAGATGTTGATGCCGGAGAACATGCGCGCGAAGGTCACGCACTGCCAGTAGGGCTCATCAGCTTTTGCGGTGGAGGGGACGGCGCCCAGCGCAAAAAAACCGAGGGTCGCCGCAACCGCGGCGGCTTTGAGCCGTTTTGACATGCTTGGGGTATCCCGACCCGCCTTTGGAAGCGCCCTTTAGGCCACGGGATCACGCCCTGTCGCAAGTTGTTTCGGCATACCGCCGTGCTTCATATTTCCTTCTGAAACCTTGTTGTGACGCTTGGCGCGCTTGTCGGCCATGTCTCTCAGAGCCTTACGCGCTGGGCGTTCAACGAGATGATAGGAGACAGCCGCGACAACAGGCAGAAGGGCCAGGATCGCCAACCACACGAAAATTTGAAGCTGCTTGTCGGGCGCATCGAACAGTTTGGCGGCCAGACCGACCGCCAGAAGCTTCCACGGCACGCAGACCATATAGACCGAATAGCTGATCTCGCCGAGGTAGACGGCGGGTTTGGAGGCCAGCCATCCGGCGCGCGCGTTGGGCAGCGACGCCAGTGACAGGATCAGGGCGCCGGCCAGCAGAACCGTGACGCCGTCCCATAGCCCGAGCGCGGCGCTGAGCACCATCAGGCCGAACGAGACGGCGGCGCACAGCCACGGCGCCTTCAACGGCGCGCGGCGATAAACGAGATAGAGGGCGCAGCCCAAGGCGAAGCACGGCACGATCCTGAGCGCGCCCCAGCGGATCGTCGCCTCGGTCAAGGCGAAGCCGGCCAGTTGCTCGAACGCGAAATAGAGGATGACGAGGAAGGCCGCAGCACCGACTACCGCCGCGATCGGTCGATGACGCAGGCGCCAGAAGACGAAGGCGAACAGCGGGAAGCAAAGATAAGCGAACCACTCCGCAGAAATGGACCAGGACGGATGGTTCCAGCCCGCGACCGGCGCCAGCCCCCAGGCGTGGACCATGAAGAGGTTGGCGGGCAGCGACGCCCAGCTCAGCACATTGGCGTCCACGCTCATGCCGGCGAAAAGGGCGGCGGCCGCCAGCAGTCCCACGCCGATCAGGGTGGCGATATGCAGCGGATAGACGCGCGCGATCCGCGCCCACAGGAAGCCGCGATACGAGAACCGCTTCTCGCCCGCCGCCGCCAGATAGACGTGGCTGAGGATGAAGCCAGACAGGACGAAAAACAGCTCGACCCCCAGATAGCCCTTGGCGACCAGGCCCGACTGACCCGCGCCCGCAAGGTTTTCCCAGAAGCTGTAGACGGCGACCCACATGGCCGCGCCGAAGCGCAGGGCGGTGATGGGGCGAAGATCGGCGGGCGTCTGGACGGGGGTCATGGTCTCACCTTGGCACGTCAGCCTTTTCGAACCGTGAAGGCCCGCAAAGGTTGTGCCCGTGCGGCCTTATCCCACCCACACGCCATGGAAGCCGGCCGGCAGGGCCACGTCCGCCTGCCAGGTCGCAACCGGGCCGTCCTCGATCCGCGCCACGTCGAAGACGTGCAGTTCGGTGCGCCCGTCCTTCAGATTGACCGAGGGTCCGACCAGCCAGGCGTCCCGTTCCGCCGTCGCGCCGGGCTTGGGCACGAATACCGCCTCCTCGACCACCTGATGCACGCCGAGTTCGAAGGCGTACGAGCGACCGCTGTCCCAGTCGTGGACCGCCAGTCCCGTCGGTAAGGGCCGGCCGCGAGTCTCGCCGGAGGTATGGGCGGTCAGGCTGCGCTTCAGCCCCGCACGACGCGGGTCCGCTTTCGGGAATTCACCCACGACAGCGCTGTAAGTCATATCGGCGCGCCCATCTGGCCGCAGGGTGATCAGCGCCAGTTTCGCCGGATCACCCGGAACGACCCCATGCCCGTCCACCAGAACCCGCGCGCCATCGACCGCGAAGCGCGGATCGCCGCTGGCCGCGACATCGAAGCGGATCGTGCCGTCGCGCTCGGCCCAGGCGTCGCCCAGGTGGAAGTGGAAGAAGCCCGGCAACTCATACAGGCGGCGCTTCGACAGGTCGTCCTTGTCCAGCACCAGGACCTGGGTCCCCATCTCGGGTCTCCAGGCCAGGCCTGCGGTCACCGGCATGGCGTGGGTCGCGAACACCCAGGGCTGGAGCACCAGGATCACGTGCCGGTCGGTGGCGGTGAAGTCGTGCATATAGCTGGCGCACGGCAGGGACACGATCTGGGCGTCGTTCAGGCTGCGGTCGGGGTTCAGACGCCAGATCACTGCGCGGTTTCCGGCCAGGCCGACATTCCAAATCGACCCATCGGGCGCATAGCGCGGGTGGGCCTGGAACGGCATGCCTTTCAGGTCGTCGCGCAGGGTGACGAAGCCTTGCGTCGATAGGTCTGAGGCCGACAGAGCCAGAGGCGATCCCCCTTCCCACAGCGCCCAGACCTGATCGCCGGCGACCATGACGGCGGTATTGGCGGCGTTGGCGTCGTCATTCGAGCCGATGCGGGCGCGCCCGTCGCCTTTGGTGCCGAAGCCCGGCGTGACCACCGCGTCCAGCTCCGTTTCGGTGCGGCGCTTGGGCGTGTCGGCGAACCGTGCCTCCAGCGTCGCCTGGCCGTCCTGGATGCGGAAGGCGCGCATCATGCCGTCGCCGTCAAACCAGTGGGTTGCCGACCCGCCTGGCCGCCGGAACTTGGCCGGTCCGTTGCGATACAGCGCACCCTGCAACCCCGCCGGCACCCGGCCGTGGACCAGGCGCATCGTTTGGCGCGCGATGTCGCCTTCGACGTCCTGGGTCGCCAGCGCCCAGTCGGCCTTCGTCGCGGCGACGACGTCCAAGGCGGCGGCGGCCCGCACCATTTCGGGCGTGGCGACTGCGGCCGAGAGGGCGGCGGCGCCCATCAGGAAGGAACGGCGGGAGGGGGTCATGATTTAACTCCGGCTTTCGTCGCTTACTTCAGATCGATCGACTGGGTCGTCGCGCCGGCGGCGGCGAACTTGGCGCGTTCCCACGAGGCCGGCCCCATATTGCCGACGGCGTTGTTAGAGAAAGCGAAGGGCTCGACCGGCATGCCGAAGGGATTGGTGTTCATCTTGCCGTCGCCGTTCAGGTCGTGGAAGGCGCGCACCGCATAGTCGCCGTCCGGCAGGCCGTCGAAGGTCACGCTGGTCTGGCCGGCGGCGGCGTCCAGCATGGCCACCTGGGCCGGCTGGCCCTCGCCGCCATAGTTGGCCTCGCTGTTGAAGACGGCGACCATGATCTGGCCTTGGGGCGCCGCGCTCGGGAAGGCGACGGTCAAGTCGGCTGCGAAGGCGGGCGCGGCTGTCAGGGCGGCGGCGAGAGCGAGAACGGGAGCGATGGCGGCGACAGTCTTCATGACGGCGTGTCCTGTGTCGGTGAGAGGACCGACGACCGGCCCTCAATGATCGGACCGTGCCGTCGTCCCCTGCCCTTCACCACCGCGCTTGCGGCGATGAACGGCCGCCGTTCGCGAATGCACAGCCTTGGGCGTTGGCGAAGCGCGAACGAACACTTCGAACGCATCGCGTCAGGGCCGCAAAAGAAAAGGCCCGGAACCTGGGTTCCGGGCCTTGGTCTCTTCGTGCTCGCGGCGAGGAACTAGTCCAGCGTGCGCTTGATTTCTTCGACCGTGAAGCACTCGATGTAGTCGCCTTCCTTGATGTCCTGGAAGCCCTGGAACTGCATGCCGCATTCCTGGCCGGCCGTGACCTCGTTGACCTCGTCCTTGAAGCGCTTGAGCGTGTTGAGCGTCCCCAGCTCCAGCACCACGACGTCGTCGCGGATGATGCGGACGCGCGCGCCCTTGCGGACCACGCCTTCCGACACCCGGCAACCGGCGATCTTGCCGATCTTGGAGATGTCGAACACCTGAAGGACAGCGGCGTTGCCCAGGAAGGTTTCGCGTTGCAACGGCGCCAGCATGCCGGACAGCACGCCTTTGATGTCGTCCAGCAGGTCGTAGATGATCGAATAGTAGCGGATCTCGACGCCTTCGCGCTCGGCCAGATCGCGCGCCTGTTTCGAAGCCCGGACGTTGAAGCCGAGGATCGGCGCGCCGGCCGACTTGGCCAGGTTGACGTCGCTCTCGGTGATGCCGCCGGCGCCGGAATAGACCGTGCGGGCGCGCACCTCGTCGGTGCTCATCTTGTCCAGCGAACCCATGATGGCTTCGGCCGAACCCTGCACGTCCGCCTTGATGACGACCGGCAGTTCCGAGGC
The DNA here is from genome assembly GCF_002500885.1 of Brevundimonas sp. UBA7838. Classification (NCBI taxonomy): domain Bacteria; kingdom Pseudomonadati; phylum Pseudomonadota; class Alphaproteobacteria; order Caulobacterales; family Caulobacteraceae; genus Brevundimonas; species Brevundimonas sp. UBA7838. The sequence goes on along the minus strand of NZ_DLTK01000156.1, from coordinate 1,623 downwards.
CTTCTTGGAGCCCAGCTTGGCCATCATGTCGACCAGCGACACCGAGCCGCCCGAGACCTGAGCCTTTTCGCGCTTCACCCGCTGACGGTATTCGGTCAGCTCGCGGGCGCGGGCTTCGGATTCCACCACGGCGAAGACGTCACCCGGCGAGGGCGCCTCGTCCAGGCCGAGAATCTCGACCGGAACCGACGGACCGGCTTCGGTCAGCTGCTCGTTGCGCTCGTTCAGCAAGGCGCGAACCTTGCCCCACGACCCGCCGGCGACGACGATGTCGCCGCGCTTCAGAGTGCCGCGCTTGACCAGGACGGTGCCGACCGGACCGCGACCCTTGTCCAGCTTGGCCTCGATGACCACGCCCTCGGCCGAGCGATCGGCGTTTGCGCGCAGGTCCATGACCTCGGCCTGGATCAGGATGGCTTCCAACAGGCCGTCGAGGTTCATCCGCTCCTTGGCCGAGACCTCGATGATCTGGGTCTCGCCGCCCAGGCTTTCGGCGATGACTTCGTACTGCAGCAGCTCGTTGACGACCTTCTGTGACGTCGCGCCGGGCTTATCCATCTTGTTGACCGCCACGATCAGGGGCGCGTTGGCCGCCTTGGCGTGTTGGATGGCTTCGATGGTCTGCGGCATGACGCCGTCGTCGGCGGCGACAACCAGGACCACGATGTCGGTCACATTGGCGCCGCGCGCCCGCATGGCCGAGAAGGCGGCGTGGCCCGGGGTGTCCAGGAAGGTGACCTTCTGGTCGTCCGGCAGGCGAACCTGATAGGCGCCGATGTGCTGGGTGATGCCGCCGGCTTCGCCGCCTGCGACGTCGGTCGTGCGCAAAGCGTCGAGCAGCGAGGTCTTGCCGTGGTCGACGTGACC
>NZ_DLTK01000156.1:0-615 GCF_002500885.1 Brevundimonas sp. UBA7838 | reverse complement strand
CTTGCCGTGGTCGACGTGACCCATGATGGCCACGACCGGCGCGCGGGTGTCGGAGGCGTCCGCATCGTCGGCCTCGCCCAGGAAGCCGGTTTCGATGTCGGATTCCGAGACGCGCTTGACGGCCATGCCGAACTCTTCGGCCACCAGTTCGGCGGTGTCGGAATCGATCACGTCGTTGATCTTCATCATCATGCCCTGCTTCATCAGGAACTTGATGATGTCGACGCCGCGCACGGCCATCCGGTTGGACAACTCCTGCACGGTGATGACGTCGGGAATGACGACTTCACGCGGCCGGTTGGGCGCATCGGTCGAGCCGCCCTTGCGCTTTTCTTTCTCACGTTCGCGAGCGCGGCGGACCGAGGCCAGCGAGCGCATCCGCTCGGCGGCGTCGCCGTCGCCGACCACGGACTGGATGGTCATGCGGCCTTCGCGGCGCTTGGGCTCGCCGCGCGTGCGGCTGACGGCCTTGCCGGCGTCGGAGAAACGCTTCTCGCGATCGTCGTCACGACCGGCCGGACGACCGAAGCCGGCGCCGGGCGCACGGGCGGGACGCAGAACATTGGCCTCGGCCGGCGGGGCGTTCGGAGTCGGACGACCGCCAGGGCCGGTACG
>NZ_DLTK01000123.1:8438-8893 GCF_002500885.1 Brevundimonas sp. UBA7838 | reverse complement strand
CGCTGGACGACCGGCGGGGGCGCGCGGCGCGCCTGGCGCATCATCGCCGAGCCGGCGGGCGGCGGGGCCGTCACCGCCTTCGCCATTGAGGTGACCGAGGCGGAAGAGACGCGCGACACCCTGCGCCGCCACGTCGACGCGCATGACGAGACGTTGAACCACCTGGCCGACGCCGTCGCCATCTTCGGCCCGCAAAAGCGGCTGGCCTTCCACAACACCGCCTTCCAGGCCCTGTTCGACATCGACGCGGCCTGGCTGGACGAACGTCCGACCCATGCCGAACTGCTGGACCGTCTGCGCCAGCGTCGCAGCCTGCCCGAGGTGGTCGACTACGCCGGCTGGAAGGCGCGCGAGCTGGAGTTTTATGGCGCGTCGGAGGCCTCGCCGGACGACAGCTGGTCCTTGCCGGACGGGCGCACTCTGCGCGTCGTGCGCCAGCCGCACCCGCTGGGCGG
>NZ_DLTK01000123.1:7988-8183 GCF_002500885.1 Brevundimonas sp. UBA7838 | reverse complement strand
CAACGCCCAGATCCAGGTCCAGCGCGCGACGCTGGACAAGCTGAACGACGCGGTCGCGGTGTTCGGCTCCGACGGCCGACTGCGGCTGCACAATGAGGCGTTCGAGACCTTCTGGAACCTGTCGACGGACAAGATCGCGACGGCCTCGGACTTCGACGCCCTGGCCGAACTGTGCAAGGCCGTGCTGCCCGATCC
>NZ_DLTK01000123.1:7492-7784 GCF_002500885.1 Brevundimonas sp. UBA7838 | reverse complement strand
GCCGTGCTGCCCGATCCCGCCCTATGGCTGGGGCTGAAGGCGCGCGTCGCCGATCCCGATCCCGAAAGCCGTGTCGCCATCTCGGGCGAGGGCCGGACCGTGGACGGTCGCGTCGCCGCCTGGCAGACCCGACCCCTGCCGGACGGCGCGACGCTGGTCGCCTTCTCGGACGTGACGGCCCGACGCGGGCTGGAGCAGGCGCTGGTGCAGCGCGAACAGGCCCTGGCCGAAAGCCAGGCGCTGAAGCGCGAGTTCGTGGGCAGCGTCTCCTATGAGCTGCGCACGCCGCTGA
>NZ_DLTK01000123.1:0-7362 GCF_002500885.1 Brevundimonas sp. UBA7838 | reverse complement strand
GAGCTGCGCACGCCGCTGACGACCATCGTCGGCTATTCCGAGCTGCTGGAGACGATGGGCGACCTGCCCGAGCGCAGCCGCCAGCACGCGGGCGCCATCCGCATCGCCGCCAGCCAACTGGCCCGCTCCATCGACGACGTGTTGGACATGGCCCAGATCGACGCCGGCGAGATGGAGCTGTCGCTGGGTGACCTCAGGGTCTGCGACCTATTGAGCCAGGCCGCCGAAAAGGTCCGGGCGCGGGTAGAGGGACGCGGCGCCACACTCACCGTTTCCTGTCCTGCCGATCTCAAACCCATCCGCGCCGACGAACACCGCATCGGCCAGGCGCTGGATCATCTGCTGGAGAATGCGGCGCGCGCCGTGTCCGAAGGCGGGGCGGTGGAGCTGAAGGCCGAGGCCGGCCCGTCCGAAATCCGCCTGACGGTGTCCGACACCGGGCGCGGCATTCCCTATCATCTGCAGGCCCACGTCTTCGACCGCTTCGTGCGGCGCGAGCGCGGCGGTCCCGGCGTGGGTCTGGCTCTGGTCAAGGCCCTGGTCGAACTGCACGGCGGCTGGGCCGAGGTCGAAAGCGAGCCGGGCAAGGGCGCCGCCTTCATCCTGCATCTGCCGCTGGGCGCCGCGACCACCGCCGCCGCGCCCGAGCTTCAGCTGGAACTCTAGCGCCGCGAGGCCTTCGAGGCATCCCGCGCCGGGCCGAACTCGGCGCCCGCGTTCCATTCCGGCCACTGATCCCCGTCCGCCAACTCGCGACCGACGGCATAGATCAGGGCCACATCGGCGGCGGCGGCGTCCATCGTCCAGGTCGAATCCCATTCGTCCGTGGGCTGATGATAGCGGTTCTGGACATAGTCGCGGCTGGCCGCGCTGGCGCCGGTGAAGCCCGCCGCCGGGAACAGGGCCGGCACGCCCTTCAGCGCCAGCGGGAAATGGTCCGAACGATAGAAGGCCCCGGCCTGGGGCGCCGGATCGGCGATCAGGGTGCGGCCCGTTTCGGTCGCGTGGCGCGCTAGAATCTCGTCCAGCTGGTTCTTGCCCTTGCCGATGACGACGACGTTCGGGTCGATCTCGGTCCCCGGTAGCAGGCTGTCGACGTTGATGTTGGCGACCGTGGTCTCCAGCGGCCAGACCGGATTGGCGGCGTAATAGGTCGAGCCCAAGAGGCCCGCCTCTTCGCCAGACCAGGCGGCGAAGACGACCGACCGTTTCGGACGCGGACCTTCGGCGAAGGCGTGGGCCAGTTCCAACAGGGCCGCGACGCCGGTCGCATTGTCCACCGCCGCATTATAGATCTTGTCGTCCTTGGCGTTCGGCGTGCCGACGCCGTAGCCGTCCCAATGGGCCCCGTACATGACGGTCTCGTCCGGGCGTTCGGAGCCGGGTATGCGGGCGATGACGTTCTTGGTCTCCACCTTATCGGCGATCTGGCCGAAATCGACGCTCATCGTCAGGCCGGGCAGGACGACGGGCTTGAAATCGGCGCTGCGCGCGCTGTCCTTCAGGGCCGCGAAATCAAGGCCGGCGGCGGTGAACAGCTCTTCCGCCTTGGCGCGCTGGATCCAGCCCTGGAACGCCGCGCGCTCGGCGTCGGGGTTGGCGCGCACGATGTCGAACTTGGGCGCGGCCGATGAGTTCTGCAGCGTCGACCAGGGATAGCCCGCGCCGGCCGTCTCATGCACCACCAGCACGCCCGCCGCACCGCGACGACCCGCCTCCTGGAACTTGTAGGTCCAGCGGCCATAGAAGGTCATGGCGTTTCCGTCGAACTTGCCCGCGACCGGATCCCCGTCGGGCGCCTGGAAGTCGGGATCGTTGACCAGGACGACGATGATCTTGCCGCGCACGTCCATGTCCTTGAAATCGTCCCACTGGCGCTCGGGCGCCGTTGCGCCGTAGCCGACGAAGACCACGGGAGCGTCGGTCACCGTGATGTGGTTGGTCGGCCGGTCGCTGGACACCAGAACGTCGGGACCGCGCTCAAGGCTGATGGTCTTGCCGCCAACGGTCGCGGCGACGGTCGCCGGACCGTCCTGGCGCGTGCGCGAAAGATGAGCGACCTGGACGAAGGCGCCGTCCGGCCCGCCGCCCTCGGCCCCCGCGGCCTTGAACTGTTCGACGAGCCAGGCGACGGTCTTTTCCTCGCCGGCCGAGGCGGGGGCGCGGCCTTCGAAATCGTCCGACGCCAGAACCCGAACCGACTCATTCATCCGCGCGACGTCGATGTTCGGCGTCGTCTCCTGCGCCAAGGCCGGGGACCAGGCCATCATCAGGGCCAGGATGGAAACAGCGGGGAGGGCGTGGCGCATCGGATACTCCTGATCGAACCGCGCGACCCTGCCTTTCTCAGTTCCGGCTGTCGAGCCAGTCGATGACGCCCTCGGCTGCGACGACGGCGGAGGCGAAGCTGGCCTGAAGCAGATAGCCGCCTGTCGGCGCCTCCCAATCCAGCATCTCGCCGGCGACGAAGACACCCGGTCGCGCCGCCAGCATCAGCCGTTCGTCCACGCCGTCCAACACCACGCCGCCCGCCGAGGAAATCGCCCGTTCCAGTCCCTGAACGCCGGTCAGGGTCAGGGGCATGGCCTTGATCCGCTCGGCCAACGCCCGAGGCGAGGCGGGCAGGGGACCAGCCTCATACAGCAGGGCGACGGCGGCCGGCTCCAGTCCGACCACCTTGCGCAGATGGTTCGACAGGCTGGCCTTGCCGCGCGGCTTCGACAGGCGGTCTGTCAGTTTTCCGACCGCCACATCCGGCTTCAGGTCGATCTGGATCTCGGCGCGCCCCGCCGTCTCGACCGTCGTCCTCAGCGCGGCGGACAGCGCATAGATGGCGCCGCCCTCGATACCGTAACGGGCGATCATCGCTTCGCCCCGCGCCGTCCGGTCGCCATGGGTGACAGCGACGCCTTTCAGCGGCTGGCCCGCGAACCGATCACGGAACAGCGCCGACCAGGCCACGTCGAAGCCGACATTGGCCGGTTGGAACGGCGACACGGCGGCGCCCTGCGCTTGGAGCCACGGCGTCCAGGCGCCGTCCGAACCCAGGCGCGGCCAGCTGGCGCCGCCCAGAGCCAGGACCAAGGCGTCGGGCCGTTCCAGTCGCTCCCCGTCCGGCGTCTCAAACACCAGCGCGCCGTCGCGCCAACCGCTCCAGCGCGAGCGCGTGCGGATCTCGACGCCCTGCGCCTCCAGCCGCGCCAGCCAGGCCCGCACCAGGGGGGACGCCTTCATGGCTCTCGGAAACACCCGCCCGCTTGAGCCGACGAAGGTTTCCTGCCCCAGGGCCTCGACCCAGGCGGTCAGGTCGGCAGGCGTGAACCGGTCGATCCAGGCGGCGGCCGTCGGCTGGGCCGGCCCATAGCGAGTCATGAACCGGTCCAGCGGTTCCGAATGGGTCAGGTTCAGCCCGCCGCGCCCAGCCATCAGCAGCTTGCGGGCCACGGACGGCATCCGGTCGTGCACCACGACCGTCGCCCCTGCCTGCGCCAGCCGTTCGGCCGCCATCAATCCGGCAGGACCGGCGCCGATCACGTGAACGGTGCGGGAGGTCGTAAGACTGGGCGACTGTTGCATGGCGTGGCTTTGCGCGCTTGCGGCCGCGCTGGCTATAGGCGTCGTCATCGCTATGTTCCCTACCATGAGCGTTGCCTTCACCCGCGAAGAAGATCTGGAAGCCACCGCCGCCGACCTGGCGGACCGCCCGATCTCGCCCCATCCCAATCTGGTCACGCCCGAGGGGCTGGCTGCTATCGAGGCCGAACTGGCCTCGGCCCGCGCCGCCTATACGGCCGCCCAGGTGCAAGGCTCGATCGAGAGCGATCGCACCGCCATGGCCCGCGCGACGCGGGACCTGCGCTACTGGTCCGCACGGCGCGCTTCGGCCCAGCTGATCGCGCCGACCGAGGACGATGGGGCCGTGCGGTTCGGGGGTTCCGTCTCCATCGAGCGCGAGGATGGGCGTGCCCAGACCTGGCGCATCGTCGGCGAAGACGAGGCCGATCCCGCCGCAGGCTCGGTCAGCCATGTCTCGCCCCTCGCCCGCGCCGTTATGGGCAAAAGGGTCGGCGACGAGGTGACGGTGGCCGGTCAGTCGGCCGAGATCGTCGCGGTCGGCTAGACCTCAGTTCTGGGCGTCCTCGTCGCCTAGCATATCCCGCATCATGTCCAGGATCAGCTTCTGCTTGCGCGCGGGCAGGCGTGGCGCCAGGCGCGTGATCTCAACGCTGGTCTTGGTCGGACGGTGCTCGTGGTCGAAGGCGGGCGCTTCTTCGGCGACGCCGACCGTCGCGCTGCTGTAGCCGTCGAAGAAGAAGGGGATGCCGACCTTCATGAACTCGGCCATTTCGAACAGTTTCGAGGCCGAGACGCGGTTCGTGCCCTTTTCGTACTTCTGTACCTGCTGGAAGCTGACGCCGACGGCCTTGGCCAAGGCGGTCTGGGTCAGGCCAAGGTCGAGACGCTTTTCCTGAACGCGACGGCCGACATGGCGATCGACGGGATGCGGATCCTCGTCCTTTTCACGCGCCATCGCCGTCACCCTTCACCTAAATCGCTGCTTGATTCCCCTGGACCCTAGATCGCCGGACCGACGGCCACAAGGACAGGATGAACGCTGTTAGCACTGAGAAAAAGAACAGGAAATCGCCAAATCGACCGTAGGGCGTGACGCCCGTCGGACGGGGCAGGGGCGCGTCGATGACGCCCATGACGCCCGGCTCCAGCCGTTGGCCCTCGACGATCCGGCCCCACGGGTCGATCATGGCCGAAATGCCGGTCGGGGTGGCCCGCGCGATGGGCAGGCCGGTCTCGATGGCGCGATAGCTGGCCAGGTTCAGGTGCTGGCGCGGGCCCGAGGTCGCGCCGAACCAGGCGTCATTGGACGCATTGACGATCCACTCGGGCCGCCCGGCCGCGCCGGGCGTGAAGCCGGGATACAGGCTCTCGTAGCAGATCAGCACCTGCGCCGGCGGGGCCCCTGGAACCGAAATCGGGGCCGGCGTCGGTCCGGCGGAAAAGTCGCTGGGCATATGCACCAGGCTGCGCAGGCCGATGGAGGTCATGATCGACCCTAGAGGCAGGTACTCGCCGAACGGCACCAGCCGGTGCTTGTCATAGACGGCGGCGACCCTTAGTCCCGCCCCGCCTTCGTCGGCTAGGGCGAACAGGCTGTTGTAATAGCGCGCGCCCTCGGGCGCAGTCAGGTCCGGCTCGCCGCGCGCCAGGCCCATCAGCAGGGTCTGTCCGGGACGAAGGGCGCTCGCGATGGCCTGGGCGTCGGCTGAGGCGAAGACGTCGTTGGCCGAGGCGGGCAGGGCGCCTTCGGGCCAGACCACGACATTGGGCGTCCGCGTCGCGCTCTGACCCGTCAGGGCGACATAGCGATCGACGATGGAGCGATAGGCCTCGGGCGACCATTTGGTCTCCTGCTTCACATCGGCCTGAACCAGGCGGACGACCGTGTCGGTGAGCTGAAGGTCCGATTGCGCCAGCCTGACGGCGCCGAAGCCGCCGACGGCGATCAGGGCCAAGGCGCCCAGGCCTGCGCAGATCAGGCGGCTGCGCTTGTCGCCCGGCCCGATCAGGGGCGCGAAGGCCGCTGTGGCCGCGACCGTGACCAGGCTCAGCCCATAGACGCCGACGACCGAGGCGAACTGGGACATGCCGCCGCCCGCGCGCCAGGTCGCGCCGGCCGGATTCCACGGAAAGCCCGTCAGCACATGGCCGCGCAACCATTCAGTCGCGCAGAACAGGGCGGCGAACAACAGCACCCGCACGGCGCCCAGCGGCGCGAACCGACGATAGAGGGCGCAGGCCGTCCCCCAGAACAGACCCAGGCCCGCCGGCAGCAGGCTGGCCGCGAACGGCGCCATCCACGCCTGTTCGGGATTGACGAAGAACGCCTCGGCCACCCACCAGCAGCCGACGAAGAAATAGGCGAACCCCGCCAGCCACCCCATCCAGAAAGCGCCGCGCGTCGTGTCGGACCGCTCCGACAGGATCATCAGCAGCGGATAGCCCAAAAGCCCGATCAGCACGCCGAACGGCGGATGGGCGAAGGCCGTCCCGGCGCCGGCCAGCAGCGCCAGAACGATGCGGATCAGCCGCCACGTCAGGGCGCGCTTCCTGTCGGGCAGGGCGCGGATCGGGGCCGCGAAACGGTCCAGCAGGGCGTCGGGGAACATCGGGTCAGTCCTGCTCGGCGAGATAGGGGTCGGCGACGCCGATCTGGGCCAGGATTTCGCGCTCCTCGGCCTCCATCTCCTCGGCCTCGGCGTCGTCCTCGTGGTCGCGGCCCAGCAGGTGCAGCACGCCATGCACGACCAGATGGCTCAGATGATCGGCCAGGGTCTTACCCTGGGCCTCGGCCTCGGTCGCGCAGACGCCGAAAGCCAGAACGATGTCGCCCAGATGCGGAAAGGCGTTCTCCGGCGCCGGGAAGGACAGGACATTGGTCGGCCTGTCCTTGTCGCGAAACCGGCCGTTCAGCTCGCGCACGGCGGCGTCGTCAGTCAGCAGGACGACGATGTCGCCCTCCACCGTGCCCAGCGCGGCCTGCGCCGTGCGTTCGACGATGGCCTCGACGTCCGGCAGGGCGCCGGTCCAGGCCTCGGCCTCGACTTCAATCTCGATCATGCGGGGTCTTCGAGGTCCGGGGCGGGGCGTCCGCGCGCGGCGTCGGCGTCATAGGCGCGCACGATCCGCTCCACCATGGCGTGACGCACCACGTCGGAAGCCTCGAACTTCAGGATGCCGACACCCTGAACCCCGTCCAGAATCCGCAGGGCGTGGGCCAGGCCGGAATCGCGCGGGTTCAGCAGGTCGATCTGCGACGGATCGCCCGTGACCACCATCCGCGCACCCTCGCCCAGGCGCGTCAGCACCATCTTCATCTGCAGACGACTGGTGTTCTGGGCCTCATCGACGATAACGAAGGCATGGCTGAGCGTGCGGCCGCGCATGAAGGCGATCGGGGCGGCTTCGATCTCGCCCTTGTCGCGACGCCGCTGCACGTCCTCGGCTCCCAGAATGTCATTCAGCGCCTCCCAGATCGGCGCCAGATAGGGGTCGACCTTTTCGTTCAGATCGCCCGGCAGAAAGCCCAGCTTCTCGCCCGCCTCGACCGCCGGGCGGGTGATGACCAGTCGGTCCACCTGCCCCCGCCGCAGCAGCGATGCGCCATAGGCCGCCGCCAGAAAGGTCTTGCCGGTGCCCGCCGGGCCGACGCCGAAGCTCAGTTCGCACCGGCCCAGCATGTCCAGATAGGCGGCCTGCGCCTTGGTCTTGGGCACGATGGCGCCGCGCTTGCCGCCCGGCAGCGACACGCCCGCCGCCGCCATGCCCGGCGTGCCGCGACCGCCG
>NZ_DLTK01000144.1:0-7351 GCF_002500885.1 Brevundimonas sp. UBA7838 | reverse complement strand
ATGGTAACCCTGGCTCGGGGAGCCCCGGCAACGGTAACCCCGGTTCCGGCAACCCGGGCAGCGGTAATCCGGGCAATGGTAACCCTGGTTCCGGCAACCCTGGCTCGGGCAACCCAGGCACTGGAAACCCCGGCAATGGCAACCCGGGTGGGGATGATCCCGGCAAGGGTGGTCCTCGGCCTCCGAAGCGGTGACCATGCGCGCTGTTGCTGATGAACTCGGTCGACGTCGACTTTCTGTCGTCGTCTGGTCCGTGCTGATCCTGGCGTTCGCGGGCATAGGAATGCTCGCGAACGCCTTCCGGCCCCTCGACGACGTTATCGCCTCTGCGCGATTCTCGGTTCTGGAGCGGCCTGCCAGCCAGAGTCTGACGATCGTCGAGATCGATTCCCGAAGCCTCATCGCCGCAGAGACCTGGCCATGGGATCGGCGACGGTATGCCCAAGCGATTGACAATCTGCTTGCGGCCGGGGCGACCCTGGTCGCTGTCGATGTCGATTTCAGCGCGCCGTCGAACCCCGCGTCCGATCAGGCGCTGGCGGCGGCCGTGTCGCGACATCCCGGTCAGGTGGCGTTGGCGACCTTCGAGCAGATGGAGTCATATGGCGCCGGCGAAAGACGCAGATCGGGCAATCGTCCGATCGCGCCGCTTCTGAATGATTCCTTGCTCGCGTCGGTCAATGTGCCGGTGGATGGCGACGGACGGGTGCGCCATTACGATTACGGCGCCTCAGAGGAAACGCCGCCATCGGTCGCGGCCATCTTGGCCGATGCCTCGGTGCGACAGGGCGCTTTCACCGTCGATTTCGGGATCGAGCAGAAATCGATCCCCCACCTCAGTTTCGAGGACGTCTACAGCGGTCGCTTCGACCCCTCGCTCGTGCGCGGCAAGAAGATTCTGATGGGGGCGACGGCCCTGGAACTCGGCGACGAGTTCGCCACGCCCGTCGGACTGTTGCCCGGCGTCATCATCCACGCCCTCGCCTACGAAAGTATCGCTGACGGACGGGCCCTGGTCAGCCTTAGCCCGCTGGCGCTTCTGATCATGTGCGCCGGGCTCGTCGCGGCTTTACAGCCTGTGAGGAGCGGGGGCGGCGCCCTGTGGCGGCTGGTCGTGCGCCATGTCGCCATCACGGCCTTGATCGTCATCGCGCCGATCGTGCTTCAGGCCTTGCTGCCGGTCAGCATCGACATCGCCGCGCTTCTTTTCACGCAGACACTGATGGCGATCTGGGCGACCCGCGTGGAGTTGACGAGGCAAGCCAAGGCGATCGTGCAGGCGCGAGAGGCCGGCCTGCTTCATCTGGCGATGCACCAGCCGGAAACAGGGCTTCCCAATCGCCGAGCTCTGCTGGCGGGCATCGACGACCTGATCGCCACAGCCGAGACCAACGTCGCCGTGTTTGCGATCGGCGTGGATCGCCATGCGGAGATGCGCGGGGTCGTCGGTTATGACGTCGCCAACACCTTGATGGTCCAGCTTGCCGACCGCTTGGCCAATTTGGCCGACGTGGACCTGGTGGCGCAAATCGCGTCCTCGGTGCTAGCCTTCTCGCGGGCCGATCTGTCCGTCGATCAGCAACACGCCCTGGCCAGATCGCTTCGCGCCGTGGAAACGACCTTCACCGTCGACGGCCAGCCTCTGGATTTGTTCGTCCGCATCGGCAGCGCCTCACAGGATAGGCAGTCGGCGAGCGGCGACGCTCTGATCGAACGGGCGACGACGGCGCTTAATCAGGCCGATCTCTCGGATGACCGTACGGTGCTTTATGACGAGGCGTCCTTTGTCGATCCCGACAACAACCTCGCCCTGATGTCGGAACTTCGCGACGCCCTGCGCACGAGCGACGTCAGTCTGCACTATCAGCCCAAGCGCAAGACCTCGGATGGCTCAACGGCTTCGGTCGAGGCGCTCTGCCGCTGGCATCATCCCGTTCGCGGTCGGATCGGGCCGGACCTGTTCATTCCGATCGCCGAACAGACGGGACAGATCAGGGCGCTGACCGAATGGAGCATCATCAAAGCGATCGAAGATCAGGCCGCGTTGAGGGCCCAGGGCGTTCATCTGGCGATCGCTCTGAACGTGTCCGGACGGCTCCTTGTGGACGAGGCCTTCCAAGCGCGTGCGCTCCAGTTGATCGAGGGCTGCGACGCCGATCTCATCTTCGAAATCACTGAGACTGCCGTCATCGAAAACCCGAAGATCGCGGCCCAGGCGATCGCGGCCTATCGAGCGGCGGGGGTGCGGATTTCGATCGACGACTACGGCGCCGGCCTATCTTCGCTCAGCTATCTGAAAATGCTGAACGCTGACGAGTTGAAGATCGACCGGTCCCTGATCCTTGATGTCCTCGACAGCGGGCGTGATCGCCTGATCATCAAATCCACCGTCGATCTGGCCCACGGTTTGGGCATGACCGTCGTCGCAGAAGGCGTTGAAACCGAGGAAGTCTTTGACGCCTTGTCGGCTCTGGGATGTGACACCATCCAGGGCTACTGGGTCTCGCGACCACTGCCGTTCGACGACTTGCTTGCCTTTTTCGCGACATCAGATCGGGCCGAAAAACGGGTGATGGCCGGCTAGGGCTGGCTACTGTAGGCGCGGCGAGCATACACCCGCCCAACGGCCACACGAACGCTTAACTGTGCCTGATATACAACCCATGATAGTAATCATGAGGTTGGCATGCGGACGTTCGGACCCATTCCTGCTGCAAGGCGACGCGGGCGCGAGGGCGTGGCGGCGGTGGAGTTTGCGCTGGTGGGGCCGATCCTGGTCCTGCTGCTGATCGGCATCGTCGTCTATGGCGGCTGGTTTCTGATGGCCCAGTCGGTTCAGGCCTTGGCGTCGGAGGGCGCCAGGGCGGCGATCGGGGGGCTGGACGCGGCCGAGCGCGACGGTCTGGCGCGGCGCGAGGTCAGCGAGGCGGTGCGGGGCGTGGCGCTGAACCCCGAACACACGATCATCGAGGTGATGGAGGACGCCGGCCGGCTGCGGGTCGTCGTCGTCTATGACGCCAGCGACAGTCTGATCATGGCGCTGGGCGGAATGCTGCCGCGTCCGCCGTCGGTCATTCGGCGTTCGGCGGTCATCCATGTGGGCGACTATTGATGAGGGCCTGGGCGCCCCGGCTGCTGCTTCGGTTCGGCGCTGATCGGCGCGGGGCGGTGGCGGTGATTGCGGCGGTCGCGGGCGGCCTGTTGTGTCTGTTCACGGCGGCGGTGATCGACCTGGGCGTTCTGGTTCTGCACACGCGCCGGGTTCAGGCGGCGGCGGATCTCGCGGCGCTGTCGGCGGTGCGAAACCTGGCGCAGGGCGAGGGTGCGGTCTCGCGCGCGGCCCAGGCGACGGTTGAGGCCAATGTCGCGCCCGACGTCTCGGTCACCGTGGCGACGGCGCTGGGCGTCTATACGCCCGATCCGGCCAAGGCGCGCAATGACCGGTTCATGACGGGCGGCGTGAAGCCGAACGCCGCACGGGTCGAGGTCACCAGTCGCGCGCCGATGTTCTTCACGCCGCTGTTGCTGGGCCGCGATCAGGTGCGGGTCACCCGCAGGGCCACGGCGACGACGGGCGGCGGGACGCCCAAGGCAACGATCTCGATCGGATCGCGTCTGGCGCGGCTGGACGGCGGTGTGGCCAATCAGGTGCTCGGCGGCCTGACCGGGTCCAAGATGTCGCTCAGCGTCATGGACTATCGTCGTCTGATCGATCTGGACGTCAATTTGCTGGGGTTCACCGACGCCTTGGCGACCGATTTGGGCGTCCAGGTCGGCGACTATGACCGGCTTCTGGCGACCCAGGTCGACGCCGGCCGTGCGCTGAGGGTGCTGGAGCGGCTGGCGGGCGGCCAGGACGGCGGGGGCAGGGACCGACAAATAGCGCTGAACCTGGGCGTGCCGGTCGGGCTCGCCGATCTGAAGACCAGCCTGGCGATCGGCGAACGGCCCAATCGCTCCCCGTGGCTGACGGTGACGGCTGACGGCCAGCCGATCATCCGCACGGCTCAGGCGCGGCTCTATGTGCGGGCCAAGACCGCGCAATCCCTGTCGGGTCTGGCGCGGGTCGAACTGCCGATCCTGATCGAACTGGCGGCGTCCGAGGCGCGGCTGAAGTCGCTGTCCTGCGATCCGACGCACGCGGTCGAGGTCGATGTGCGGCCGGGCCTGGCGCGCGCATCGATCGGTGTGGTGGACGAGGCGAAGCTGGGCGATTTCAAGACCCCGCTGGCGCCCCAGCGCGCGACCCTGCTGTCGGTCCTGGGTCTGGTCAGCATCACCGGCAAGGCGGATGTCGACGCGGCGGACACCGGTTTCAGGCCGCTGAGGTTCGACGCGGGCGACATCGACAATCAGCGCATCAAGACCATGGCGTCGCGCGGCTTCGCCAGCGGTGCGGTGGCCAGCCTGCTGGCGCGCCTGGACGTGGATGTGAACGTGATCGGCCTTGGCCTGGGGCTCGGCGACCTGACCAAGGCCCTGGGGCGGCTGCTGGAGCCGCTGGGGCCGGTGCTGGACGGCGCGCTCAATCCCGTGCTGGACCTGTTGGGCCTGAAGCTGGGCGAGGCCGATGTGACGGTCCACGGCCTTTCTTGCCCGACGCCGGGGCGCGCGACCCCGCGTCTGGTCGGCTGAACCTTAGCCGCGGGCCGGACGCAGGCCTTCGGCCGACGCCTGCTGCATGGCGGGGCGCTTTTGACCGCCCGAGGCGATGATGCGGTCGATGCGGGCCTTTTCGGCGCGGAAGGCGGTCAGGTCGGCGCCGGCCAGTTCGGTGCCTTCCTGGGTGCGCACGCCGGCGGGATTGATCCGCTGGCCGCCGCGCCACAGCTCATAGTGAAGGTGCGGACCGGTCGAGGCGCCGGTCGAGCCGACATAGGCGACGATTTGACCCTGGCTGACCCGCTGGCCGGCGCGGATGCCCGAGCCGTAGCGCGACAGGTGGCCGTAGCCGCTTTCAAGTCCGTTGTTGTGGCGGATGCGCAGCCAGTTGCCATAACCGCCCCAGCGGCGCGCCTCGACCACCACGCCGTCAGCGGGGGCCACGACCGGGGTGCCGGTTCCGGCGGCGAAGTCGATGCCTTGGTGCATCTTCTTGTAGCCCGAGATCGGGTGGGTGCGGAAACCGAAGTTGGACGACACGCGACGGAAGCTCTGCAGCGGCGTGCGCATCATGGCCGAGCGCAGGTTCTTGCCGTTCGAGTCGAAGAACTGAGCCTCCTTCGCGCCGGCGGGCTTGAAGCGATAGAAGGTCACGCCGCGCAGTTCGGCGTACATCAGGTCGCCCACATCCACCGTGCGGCCGGCCTCGGTCACTTCACGGTCGAAGACCATGGTGAACTCGTCGGAGGCGCGGATGTCGCGCTGCATGTCGAACTTGGTGGCGAACAGGCGGCTGGCGGAACGGACGATGGAGGCGGTGGCGCCCAGTTCACGCGCGCTGGCCGACAGGCTGCGCTCGACATCGCCCTTCAGGACCACGGTCTCATGGGTGACTTTTTCTTCCAGCGAACGCAGGCGCAGGGCGCCGTCGAAGCTGCGCGACACGGTCAGTTGCGACGCCGGGCCGGTGCGCATCGTCAGGCCGATCAGGCGGGCGTCGCCGCGGCCGTTGCGCGGTTTGGCGATGGCGGTTTCGAACTTCAGTCCGGCGCGCAGATCGGCCAGGTCGAAGGCGTTGGCGACGGTGGCGGCGACGGCGCTGGCTTCTTCCGGCGCGACGCCGGTGCGGCGCACGGCCTGCTCGAAGGTTTCACCACGGCGGATCTGGACGTTGACGGCCTCGGGCGCGGTCAGGCCGGCGGGCGCGTTGGCGGCGGCGAAGGCCTTGGCTTCCATGGCCGCCATTTGGGCCGAGGTCAGGGCGGGAACTTCTTCGGCCTGAGCGGGTTGATAGGCTCGACCAGCGAGCATCGCCACCGAGATTGCAGCTGCCGCCGTGAGCATGTGCGGCGCGAGCCGCATCGGCTGGCGGCGTGGGTCGAACTGAGCCATCGGTCCCCGTCGTATTGCGACGCCTTCGGCGCCAAAGCTTTACTCGTTCTCGAAGATCGCGCCGTGTCGCCCGTGGCGCGAAGGCGGTCCTATACCGCGCTTGTCTCATTTTGGAAAGCAGACCGTTACAAACGGTTAACGTGCGTCAGACAAAGCTCGACGGTGCGGGGATCCCGACCGGTCGATTCGCCGTTATCTGGCCCAGCTTGACCGGCAGGAAGCGGCGCCGAACACCGACCGTCACGCTTTGATCTTGTGCTGGGGATAAGGATGACCAAGGTGGACGGCCCGCTGTTTCAATCACGCGATCAATCCGTTTGACCGACACACCGTCCAAGCCAAAGCCAAAGCCAAAGCCAAAGCCGCAGGCCAAGACCCGTCGCATCCTGCGCGCCGTCGCAGTCGGCGTTCTGATTCTGGCGCTGCTGATCGGCGTGGTGGCGGCCCTGATCTATCTCAATCGCCGCGCGGTGGCGCGCAACGTCCTCGTCGGCTGGCTGGACCAGCGCGGCATCCAGGCCGATGTCGAGGTCGAGCGGATCGAGATCGACGGCTTCGTCGGCCGCATCCGCATCGGCGATCCCAAAAATCCCGATGTCGTCGTCGAGCGGGCCGAGGTCGATTACGCCGTCGCCCTGCCGTGGTCGCGGTCGGGCCTGGGCGTGACCCCCAGCCGCATCCGCCTGGTCCGGCCGGTGGTGCGGGCCAGCTGGAAGGGCGGAAAACTGTCGCTGGGCTCGTTGGACCCGCTGGTCAAGGAGTTCACCGGCGGGCCGCCGCGCCCGGATTCGCGCAGCCCCCTGGTCATCGTCGAGGGCGGTCGCGGACGGCTGTCCACCGAATACGGAACCCTCGATATTCTGGCCGACGCCCGGATCGACGATGGCAAGCTGATGCGCTTGGCGGCGCGCCTGCCGAAAGCCGCGCTGAAGAGCGGCGAAGCGGAGGCCCAGGGCCTGACCGGACTTCTGGACCTGACCACGACCGGCGACCGGATGGCGATCAAACTGTCGGCCGCCGCCGATAGCTTCGCGACACCGGCGGCCCGAGGGCAGGGGGCTGCGCTGACGCTGACCGGCGATCTGCCCTATCCAGATCTGAAGACGCGGCGCGGCGACGGCCGGGCGGTTCTGGACGCCCGCCTGACCGGCGAGCGCCTGGGAACCCCGACGCTCAACGCCCGCAGCGCCGATGTCGCCGCCCGGTTCGACGGCGTCGTCTCCGGCTGGATCGAAACCTTCCGGCTGGACGGCGAAGTCACGACCGCGCTGAAGGCGGCGGCGGTCGAGGGCGCGGACCTGCGCATCGCCGATGTCGCCGCTACGGCGACGCGGGGCAAGCTGACGGTGTCGCGCGA
>NZ_DLTK01000008.1:0-2926 GCF_002500885.1 Brevundimonas sp. UBA7838 | reverse complement strand
GCGCGCCGATGGCGGCCTGCAGCGCATCGCGCGCGCGGGCCCATTCGGGGCGTTCGTGCGCCCGGTCGCGCAGGTCACGCCACAGCTGGCCGCCTTTCCGATTCTCGCGGCCAGCCAGCGCATAGAGGCCGTCCTCGTCCACGTCGCACAGCGGGCTGCGCAGCACCTCGGCCAGGGACAGGTCGTCGTCGGGGAAGAGGGCGAACCGGGCCAGTGAGATCAGGTCGTCGAAGACGATATGGCTGGACAGTTTCAGCCGGTCCGCGCCGGCGACGGGCACGCCTTCGGTCTTCAGCGCCCGAATGATCTCCTCGAAGGTCGCGTCGCGACGTCGGACCAGGACGATGTAGTCGCCATAGCCGGCGGGGCGCAGGTCGCGGGTGCTGCGATCGAAGACGGCGAGGCCGCTTTCGACCTGGCGGCGGATTTCGCGGGCCAGATCGCGGGCCAGGCGTTTTCGGGCGCTGCCGGCGCTTTCCTGATCGACCGGATCGTCCCAGGCGTCGGTTTCGGGCGAGGGCTCGTCCAGGAACAGGGGCCACAGGTCTATGGCGCCGTGCTGGCCGATGCGGGCGGGCAGATGTCGGGCGATGTCGCCCTGGGGGCCGGTCAGGGCGCGGGTGCGGTCGGGGTCGGCGAAGACGGCGTCGACGAAGGCCAGCACCTCTTCGGTCGAGCGGTAGGAGGTGTTCAGCTCAGGCCCGGCGAAGGCCTCGCCGGCGCCCTCGGCCAGGGCGAGGAAGTCGGTGCGTTCCTGGCGCAGCCGTTCGGGTCGCGCGCCTTGGAAGGAATAGATCGACTGTTTCTCGTCGCCGACGGCGAAGACCGTGCGGCCGGACTTTTCGCCGGAGTAGAACTCGCCGGTCAGGGCGCGGACGATGGCCCATTGTTCGGGGGCGGTGTCCTGGGCCTCGTCGATCAGGACGTGATCGACCCCGCCATCCAGCTTGTACAGCACCCAGGCGGCGGCCCCGCTCTCTGTCAGCAGGGCGGCGGCGCGCGCGACCAGATCGGGGAAGTCGAGCGCCCCACGCTGGGCCTTGGCGGCTTCGTAAAAGGCGGCGTGGGCGCGGGCCAGGGTCAGGACCTTGACCGTATCATCGGCGACCTTGGCCTTGCGCAGAGCCTCGCGCGTGGCGAGGAACTTGGTCTGAAGGTCCAGCAGCCAGCCGACCGCGCCCTGCGGCGCCGACTTGGTGCCCATGCTCTTACGCGGTTCGCCCGCCTGGGTGCAGAAGACCCCGGCCAGGGCCGCAAACCCGGCGTAGGGCGGGGCGGCGACGCTCATGGCGTCGGCGATCTTCTTGTCGTTGGCCGAGCCGGTTTCCATGGCCTCGGCCATGCGGTTCCATTCGCCGGGATCGATGAAGGCGACGAAATTGCGCTCCAGATCCTCTGGGCTGCGATCGCGTTCGGCGCCGGTCAGGGACCAAGGATCGGGCGCGGTTCCGGCCTCGGCCCGGTCGATATAGTCCAGCAGATCGGCGCGTTTCGCCTCAATCATCGACAGCAGGGCCTGAAACCTCTGCCAGTCCAGCTCGACGGCGAAATGGCTGTAGGCTTGGCCGATGGGACCGTCCGGATCGGCGACGGCGGCGCGGGCCAGGTCTTCGCGCGCGGCGTGGCTTAGGGCGGTCGCAGCCTGGTCTTCCAGCACGGTGAAGCGGGGCGAAACCCCAGCCTCCAGCGGGAACCGGCGCAGCAGTTTTTCACAGAAGGCGTGGATGGTCTGGATCTTCAGGCCGCCCGGCGTCTCCAGCGCCCGGGCGAACAGCTTGCGCGCGCGGGAAAGCGCGGCGTGATCCATAGCTTGCGGGTCGCCGTCGTCAAGCCGGGTCAGTTCGCGCGACAGGGCGTCGTCGTCCAGTACGGCCCAGCCGCCCAGCTGGTCGAACAGCCGGGCCTGCATCTCGGCGGCGGCGGCCTTGGTGTAGGTGACGCACAGGATGGCGCCGGGGTCGACCTGATCCAGCAGCAGCCGCGCCACCCGGTTGACCAGGGTGGTTGTCTTGCCCGAACCGGCGTTGGCGGTGACGAAGACGGTCAGGCGCGGATCGGCGGCGACGATCTGAGGGGCGATGCTCATTCTTCGTCCCCGTCGCCGATCACCGACCATTCCCAGACGCGGGCCAGATGATCGTAGTTGCCGCCCTGGTTGCCCATGAACTGGGGCGCGGCCCAGGAAACGTAAGGCGTGTTCTCGTCGTCGAAGCGGGCGACGCGGCGCTTCAGCCCGTCCAGCGCAGCCTGCGCCAGATCGGCGGCCTCAGAGCCCGAAGCGCGGGTGACGACTTCGCCCGCCGTCTTTCGCCCGACCACGCGGACATAGGTGAGTTCGTCGGGCGTGACCGGGCCGTTGGTGTCCTTGAACCCGCCGTCGGCCAGGATGGCGGCAGTCAGGGTCAGTTGCGGGGCGAAGCCGGACTTGACCTGTTTGGCGGACGGCGCCGCACCGGTCTTGAAGTCCATGACCGCCGCGCCGTCCGACGCCAGTTCGATGCGGTCGGCAAAGGCCTTGACGGTGAAGGGGCCGGCTGGGGCGTCGAAGGTCATCGTCCCCTGCTGTTCCACCAGGATATCGACGCCGCGCGCCCGACGCCGTCGCTCGAACTCGGTCAGCCAGCGGGCGCAGTTGCGGGCCAGCGGCGCCTCGCGGGCCATGGCCGCATCCTCGAACCCGCGTGCGCCCAGTTCGCGCAGCAGATGGTCGTGCAGGATGGCCTCGCAATCGTCGGGCAGGTCGTTCGGCCAGTCCAGCGTCAGCCGCTCGATGGCGGCGTGGACGGCGTTGCCGCGCGCCAGCGCTTCGGCAGACGCGCCGGGCCGCTCCATCGCCTCCAGCCCCAGCACCCACAGGGCGTAGATGGCGTAGGGGTCGCGCACCCAGCGTTCGATGCGGGTGACGTACAGGCTGCGCGGACGGCGA
>NZ_DLTK01000035.1:0-6787 GCF_002500885.1 Brevundimonas sp. UBA7838 | reverse complement strand
GGCGCGGCGCGGCCGCCCGCCTAAGGCCGAGGCCAAGGCGGCGGGCGAGACGCGCGATCTGATCCTGGATGCAGCCGAGGATCTGTTCTCCAAACACGGCTTCTACGGCGTCACCATCCGCGAGGTGGCGCGCGAGGCGGGCGTGGATACGGCCCTGGTCCACTACTATTTCGGCGCCAAGCGCGAGCTGTTCGACGCCGTCTTCCTGCGCCGGGCCGAGGTCTGGAACGACGACCGCGTCGCCGCCATCGATCGCTATGCCGAGACGGCGGGTGACGACATGACGCTGGAAGGCTTGCTGGAGGCCTTCCTGCGGCCGCCGTTCGAATGGTCGCTGAAGGGCGGGCCGGGCTGGAAACATTATTCCGCCCTGGTGGCCCAGACCAACGCCAACCCCAGTTTCGGCGGCGAGACGATGGCGCGCTATTTCGACCCGGCCATCCACCGGCTGATCGAACTGATCGCCAAGGTGCTGCCGGGCGCCAGCGAGGTCGATCTTTACTGGGGCTATCACAATCTGTCGGGTGCCCTGACCCTGACCCTGGGCGAGACCGGGCGCCTGGACCGGCTGTCGAACGGGCGGGCGCGATCCGGCGATCTGGAGACGGCCGGCGACTATATGGTCCGGTTCGCGGCGGCTGGGTTCAGGGCCGTGGTCGGGATGTCGTCCCGCCAAACCTAATCTAGGCCTGATCAGTTAGGGCCGAAGAAGATCGCCCACATCAGACGACCAGGCAGGAAGGTGAAGGCGCCGGCGACGATCAGTCCGCCGACGAACATGCCCGTCATGGCGCGCCGGTGAACAGCCACCCGGTGACGGCGGGCGGCGTACACCGCCATAGGCAGCGCGACCACGGTCCAACCACTGAGCAGATGGATCAGGGACAGGCCGCCGGGTCCGGTCGGATTGAGCTGGTGGACGAAGAAAGAGCTGATCGCCGTCGTCCCCATCGCCACGACCCAGGCCCAGCCCAAGGTTCGGTGCAGCCGGTTTCCCTTAACTCCGATCAGCAGGACGACGCCGATCGCCAAGGCCGTCACGGCCGCCGCCACATGGATCTGCATCGCCGTCGGCGACGCCAGCAGCAGGCCCCAGCGCGGGGCGTGAAGCGCAAATCCCATTCGCGCCAGCCGCCCGTCGTCGATCGCCAGATAGGCGACGAGCGGAACGATCAGCAGAGCGAGGGCCAGGGCGGACCGGGCGAGGCGGGAAAGGCGAGGCATCGGACATCTCCGTTTGCCCGGTCGTGCCGCAGCGTCCCGCCCGCCGCATCGGGGCTTTCGCCAACGACCGTCTGTGCTGCGCCAACGCCCACCTGTCTTTCGCGCCCGCCTTTCAACGTGCCGGAAATCATGGTCTCAAGGCGCCATGACAACCCTCGCCGCAGACCGCCGCCGCACCTTCGTCAGAGGCCTGATTGTCGCCGTTCTGGGCGGCGTGTTTCTGGCGACGACCGGGGCGTTCGGCACGGCGGGCGCGACCTTCATTGAGCGACTGACCTATTGGGTGCTGGTCATGGTGTTGGGCGGACTGTGGGGGCATCTGTGCGGGGTGCTGGTCAGCCGGTTCCTGGATTCGGACGAGCGGCCGTGGCTAACCATCGCGGTCATGGTGGTCGTGATAACCGGGCCGCTGTGCGTGCTGGTCTGGGCGGCGACGGGCCTGTTCTTCGCCCAGAGACTCTATCCGCTGGCGGTGCTGCCTGAGCTCATCGTGCCCGTCGTGGTCATCACGGCGGCGGTGACGACGCTGAACGTCTTTCTGGGGCGGGCCGTGCCGGTCCAGACCCATGCGGCGCCGCCTGAGACAGCGGCCCGCCCTGTGCGATTTCTGGATCGTCTGCCCATGAAGCTGAAAGGTGCGACGATCCGGGCGGTGCAGGCCGAGGACCACTATCTGCGCATCTACACCGACCGGGGATCGGACCTGATCCTGATGCGGCTGTCGGACGCGGTGGAAGAGCTGGAGGGGCTGGAGGGCGCCCAGACGCACCGCAGCTGGTGGGTGGCGCGCGAGGCGGTGCGCGCCGTCGAACGCGGCGACGGCCGCGCGACCCTGACGCTGGACGGCGGCCTGTCGGCGCCGGTCAGCCGCCGTTACGCCCGGATGCCGCGCGACGCCGAATGGTGGTGACGCTCTCTTTAAGCGCATGATTCACGCTTCGGATCGGGGCCGCGTTGCGCCCCGATCCGACACGATCACGCGCTAGGGCGCGGGCTGGGTGGTCAGCATCGACGCAGGCGCGGCGCAGCCGGTCAGCTCGTCATCGCCGATCTCGACCTTGGCCGTCAGCGGATAGGTGCGGTCGCTCATGCCGTCCGAACATTCGGTGGCGATCAGCACGACGTTCAGCGCCTTGTTCAGATTGGTCGAGCTGGCGAAGGTCGCGACCGTGCCCTGGACCGTCGCGCCATGGTTCGGCGCGCGCTGGGTCGGCTGATCGACGCGGGTGTAGATCAGGGCGTCCGGCGTGATCTCCACGCCCCAGAAGGGTTCGGTCCCCAGCGCCCGCACCGGCTGGCCCAGATCGACCCCGCCCAGGGTGACGGCGGCCTGGGGCTGCGGCGCGGGCTTGGGTTTGGAATCCTCGCGGTCGTAACAGGCGCCGAGCGAGAGGCCGGCAAGGGCGATAGCGAATGGGGCGGCGGCGAGCGGAATGAGGCGCATGACGGCTCCTTTTGGTTCGGGCGCAGGTGAGGTCCCCGCCGCCCTCGGTCAAGGGGCGCGGCTGGGTTATGCTGGTCCCATGTCGATTCGCCCCACCGCATTCGAGTTCTTCGCCGGGGGCGGCCTGGCGGGGTTGGGACTGTCCGCCGCCGGCATCGACACCGTCTTCGCCAACGACATGGACGGGGCCAAGGCGCGCGCCTTCAAAACCAATCATCCGCACACGCCGTTTCGTCAGGGCGATGTTTGGACCCTGACCGTCGACGATCTGCCGGGACGGCCCGACATGGCCTGGGCCTCGTCGCCCTGTCAGGACGTCAGCCTGGCGGGCGCGCGCGGCGGGCTGGAGGCCGGGCGATCGGGGGCCTTCTGGGGCTTCTGGCGGCTGATGCAGGGGCTGGCGGTCGAGGGGCGCAGCCCGCGCCTGATCGTGCTGGAGAACGTCATCGGCCTGCTGACTTCCGGGCCAAGGAACGAAGTGGGGCGGGATTTCGCGGCCGTATGCACGGCGATGGTCGAGGCGGGCTATACGGTCGGCGCGCTGGAGATGGACGCCGCCCACTGGCTGCCCCAGTCGCGCCCGCGTTTGTTCGTTGTGGCCATCCAGGGCGAGGCCCCGCGCGTGGCCGGTCCGACCCAGCCCTTCCATTCAGCGCGTCTGGTCGCCGCCCACGCGCGCCTGCCCGAGGCGGTCAAGGCGGCCTGGGCCTGGTGGTCGCTGCCTTCGCCGTCGCAGCGCAATCTGGACCTGGCGGCCATTCTGGAGCCGGACGACGCCGTCACTTGGCTGGATGATGCGGACGCCATCCTGGCCCTGGCCGCGCCGCTGCACCGCGCCCGGATCGCGTCGGCCCTGGCGTCGGGCCAGCGCTGTGTCGGCGCCGCCTATCGCCGGGTGCGGACCGAGAACGGCCGCAAGGTCCAGCGTCTGGAAATCCGGTTCGATGGCCTGGCCGGATGCCTTCGTACGCCGGCTGGCGGCTCGTCACGACAATATGTGGTGGTGTGCGATCGGGGCCGGGCGCGGGTTCGGCGGCTGACCGGGCGCGAGGCCGCGCGGCTGATGGGCGTGTCGGACGACTATCGCCTGCCGTCGAGCGAAAGCGCGGCGCTGAAGCTGATGGGCGATGCGGTCGCCGTTCCGGTGGTCAGGGCGCTGGCCGAAGGGCTGCTGCTGCCGGCGCTGATGGATCGACGCGCCGCCGCCTGACGCCGTCGAGGGATCGCCAAGATCAAAACACCCCCCCCGGGCATCGCCCGAGGGGGGGGAAACTTACGGTCCTTAGCGCTGGACCCACTGGCCCTGGGCGTTGCGATACCATTGGCCCGAGGAGATGCGGGGCAGCAGCTGGGCCTCGAACATCCGGGCGCCGGCGACATCGGCCGAGGTGCCGGCGTCGGCGGCGCTGCGGGCATAGGCGGCGCGGCGGCCGGAGTTGGTGGCGTCCACGGCGGCGCGCAGGCTGGCGTCCGAGGTCGGGGTGCGGAAGCCTAGATAACCGTCGGCCTGCTCACCCACGGTGCCGGCGGCCTTGGCCTGGTCTATCTGCGCCTTCTGGGCGCTGGTCTGGGCGATGGCGGCGCCCGCGACGCCCAGAGCCGCAACGGCGGCGCCGATGACGAAGAGTTTGCGGAAGGTCATGTCAGCCTGTCCCTTTCAGAGAGAAGCGGGAAATCAGAAGAGGTTGGGGTTCTGCTGCAACAGCTGCTGCAGCTCCTGGTCCAGCCGAACGCGTACGTCGGCGTCCAGCTTGGCGTAGATCTGGATCGGCGCGACCTCAAGACGGATGGTCGGGGCGCAGGCCGCGAGGGCGACGACGACGGCTCCAAAACCGAGGCCGGCCAGTTGGCGCTTGTGGATCATGACGTGGGCTCCGGTTCGGCCGAGGGTGATGTCTCTAATAGCACGCCGTCCAATGAACGCGCGCTGAATGGTGAAGTTCAATCGGCAGACGCCGGGACGGGCGCGGGCGTCGCATCCTGCTGACCCTGGCGAGCGCGATTGACGGCCAGCAGATCCGAGATCAGCTGGTTGGCGTTCAGGGTCGTGTCCAGCGTCAGATCGATCTGGGTGTTCGACGGCAACGGCAGTTTGCGATTCAGGAACTGGCGGCTGATCAGTTCGCCGATCGTCAGCCGAAGCTCCTGACGTTTGGGCGGATCGTGGCGGCCGCGGATGTGGAACAGGACCGCCAGCCGGCCGCCGTCCAGGCTGTTCACATCGGCGCTGAGCTGATCGAAGGACAGGTTCTCCATCGCCTGATAGGCCAGGTCCTCGACGACGTTTTCCGACACCTCGCCGCCCCCGCCGCTGGCGGCGACATCGGTCAGGACGTCCCGCTTGATCGACAGGCGGCCCGGCTGGACCGCCTCCAGCTTGCCGGCGGTGATCTTGAGCCCGCGCTTGGGGTCCATGATGAAGGGCAGGCGGCCCGAGACGACGGCGTCCAGCTGAACCTTGTCGTCAAAGCCGGTGTCGGCGACGATATCGCCCAGCTGCACTCGGTCCAGCACGATCACGCCGCTGTAGGGCTGGGTGGCGTCCAGCGGGACGGTGAAGGGCTCGACCGAGACGGTCCCGCCTCCGGCGACGACCTGGGCGCCGTCGATCAGCACCCCGGCTTCATTGATCGAGAAGGTCACATCCAGCGCCGTGACCGCCGTGCCGACGGCGAGGCTGTCGGCCGTCAGCTTCTGGTTGGGTGCGGTGATCAGAGGCGTCAGGCTGCTGAAGACGATGTCGCCGCGCAGGCCCTTCACCGCCCCGACCGGACTGACGAAATCCAGGGCCGGCGTGACCAGATGGCCGCTGGAGGTCGGTTCGGCGTCCTTGGTCCAGTCGAAACGTCCGTCGAAGCTGACGGCGCCTTCGACCGGCGACTGCAGGAAGTTGGCGGCCAAGGGGCTGAGCATCTCCGGCTGAAGCCCCGGCTCGGAAAAGGCCACGTTCGGGGCGGTGATGACGATGCCGCCTGCGCCAATGCGCCCATCGTGCGCCAGGGTCAGGCGGCCGAGACCATAGGCGGCCGCCGCGCCCGTGCCCTTCAGATCGAAGGCGCCGCTCCAGCGTTCGTTGGCTAGCGTCGCAGATCCTGTGGCCGAAAGCGGTTCGAACCTTTCCGGCATCAGGGCGTCGATGACGCGGGCGGCGGCCACGTCGGCGGTCAGGCCGATGCCCGCCCTGGTCCCATCGACGGTGACACGGCCCGAAGCGTCGGCGAACCGCATGCCGAGGAAGGGCGCCTGGGCCGAGACTTGGGCGAAACCGCCCGCGACGCGCCAGACGCCGTCCTTGGACGTCAACAGCGGACCGCCCTGGGGACACAGCTTGCCGGCGACCTGATGGACGTCGTTCTCGTCCAGCTCCAGCCGCTCGACGGTCAGGTCGACGCAGTCCGATGTCGCATAGGTCAGCCGGCCGGCGTTCATCGCCAGGACGCCCCGCGTCCGGGCGTCGATGCCGCGCGCCAGGTCGAAATCCAGTCGGGCGCGACCGTCCAGCATGGCTTCGAACCCGCCCTCGGTCAGGCGCCAGTTCGGGATCGCGACGGACATTTCCGGCAGGCCCTTGCCGCGCGTGGCGGTCAGGGTCAGCGCCCCGCCGCCCAGCCGCCCCGGCTCGGCCTGGTAGGCGCCGCCCTGACCTTGAGCCACCGTCAGGACGCCGCCGTTTGCGGGCGTCAGGGTGACAGGACGCGACAGGGATACGGTCGTGCCGGCCGCGCCCGTGGCGAAGCGGATGGCGGGCGCGTTCAGGGCGAAGCGTCCCAGCGCGCGCTTCATCTCAGCCAGCTCGGCGATGTCGTCCGGGCCGACCGCGCCAAACAGGGGCCAGGCGCCGTCGGCGGCGCGCAGCGATCCGTTCGCCGCGATCTGAACCCCGCCGTCGCTGACCACGTCCAGGTCCACATCGGCGCGGCCGCGCTTCAGCGCCAGGTCGCCGAAACCGAAACGGTCGAAGGTCGCGCTCAATGGGCCTGTCGCCTCGAAGGCCGCATCCTTGCCGCCCACGGCCAGGTCGCGCGACGTCAACGACAATCCGCCGATCGTCGTCTGACCCGTCCGTCCCGAACCGGCGGTCAGGGCCAGCGGCCCCTGCATGCGCCAGCGCACGGCGTC
>NZ_DLTK01000100.1:0-59022 GCF_002500885.1 Brevundimonas sp. UBA7838 | reverse complement strand
CGCCCCAGCTTAGCCAGCCGATCCCGGTCGGCGATGGCGCGGCGCTTCTGGCCCGCCGTCCCGACGTGCGCCAGGCCGAGGCCGAACTGGCCGCCGCCGCCGCGCGCGTGAACGTGGCGACCGCAAACCTGTTTCCGCAGATCAGCCTGGGCGGCTCTTTCGGATCCACCGCGCTGGATTCGGGTGAACTGGGCGACGACCAGAACTTCCGCTTCAGCTTCGGTCCGCTGATCAGCTGGTCCTTCCCCAACGTCTTCGCCGCCCGCGCTCAGATCAAGGCCGCCGGCGCCCGTTCGGACGCGGCGCTCGCCACCTTCGACCAGACGGTGCTGACGGCGCTTCAGGAAACCGAGACGGCCCTCAGCAACTACGCCAACGAACTGGACCGTCGTGCGGCCCTGACCGAAGCCAGGGACCAGGCAGCCCGCGCCGCCGACCTGTCGCGCCTGCGCTTCAACGCTGGCGCCGACAGCTTCCTTTTGGTGCTCGATGCCGAACGCACCCAAGCGGCGGCCGACGCCGCTCTGGCCCAGTCTGACGCCTTGGTCACGACCTATCAGATCGCCCTGTTCCGCGCCCTGGCCGGCGGCTGGCAAGCCGACAGCTGATCGCGTCGCGATGCTGAAAACGAAAGGGCCGGGCGACGTATCGCCCGGCCCTCTGTCGTTCTGATCAAGTTTACTGCGGTCAGGCCAACATGCGCACCTTGGGCTCGCGATCCCATTGGCGGGTGCGGGCGGGGGCGAGGAAGCTTTTGGGGGCCTTGGACAGATCGATCACGCCTGCGTCCGGCTCGACGCCCGCCTTGTTCAACAGGGGCTGGGCCTCAGGGGTGTGGCCGATGGCCTTGAGGTGACCGAAGGCGTCCTTGGCGAAATCGACTGCGGCGCCTTCTTTAAGAATTTGGGCGCAGCCGTTCTCGGACAAGATAATGGCGACAGCGTCGAACAGGACCGACGGGCTGCCGGCCAACTGACCGTCGGCCACCAGCGTCTTGCCGTCCTTCAGCTTGGCGCCGCCGACCTTGGGCGCGACGATGAAGACCGAGCCGCCGTCGCCTTCAACCGCCGCCTTGACGGCGTCGACGACCGCACCGTCCGAACCGTCGGCGACCAGGATGGCGACCTTCCGGCCCTTCAGGGTGTCGGGGTATTTGCCGACGATGCGCAACGCAGGCGAGGCGTCCAGATCGATGGGCGCCACACCGGGGTCGGACGCCTTGGGCAGGGGCAGGTTCAGGCCGTCTGCGACCCGCTGGGCCAGGGTTTCATCGACGTTCTGCAGATTGGCCAGAACACGCTCGCGAACGTGAGCGAGCGACACCTTAGACAGTTCAAAGACGATGGCGCTGGCCAAGTGGGCCTGTTCGATCTCGGTCTGGGAGCGGAAGAACAGCCGTGCCTGGCTGTAGTGATCGGCGAAGCTTTCAGCGCGCAGCCGGACCTTTTCGCCCTCGACTGGAACAGGCGCGGTGCGGAAACCGCCCTTGGGATCTTCACGCGGGCCGCCGTCCTCGCCCGCTTCGGCCAGGCTGTTGGGCTCGTAGTTGGCGCGGCCCTTGGGCACGGCCATCTGCATATGGCCGTCGCGCTGGAAGTTCTGGAAGGGGCAGCCTTTGGCCTGATTGATCGGGATCTGGTGGAAGTTGACCGTGCCCAGGCGCGACAGTTGGGTGTCCTGATAGGAGAACAGGCGGCCCTGCAGCAGCGGGTCTTCCGAAAAGTCGATGCCCGGCACGATGTTGGTCGGCAGGAAGGCGACCTGTTCGGTCTCGGCGAAGAAGTTGTCCGGGTTGCGGTCCAGCACCATTCGGCCGATCACGCGGATCGGATAGTCTTCTTCCGGCACCAACTTGGTGGCGTCCAGAATGTCGAAGGGCAGGGCGTCGGCCTGTTCCTGCGTGAACAACTGCACGCCGAACTCCCATTCGGGGAAGTCGCCCTGATCGATGGCCTCATACAGGTCACGGCGATGATAGTCGGGATCGGCGCCGGCGATCTTGACGGCCTCGTCCCAGCAGGTCGATTGCGTGCCCAGCTTGGGCCGCCAGTGGAACTTGACCAGCGTCGCCTCGCCTTCGGAATTGATCAGCCGGAAGGTGTTGACGCCGAAGCCTTCCATCATGCGGAGGCTGCGCGGGATGCCGCGATCCGACATGGCCCACATGACCATATGCATGCTCTCGGGCATCAGGCCGATGAAGTCCCAGAAGGTGTCGTGGGCGCTGGCCGCTTGAGGATAGCCCTTATCGGCCTCCATCTTCACCGAATGGATCAGGTCCGGAAACTTGATCGCGTCCTGGATGAAGAAGACGGGAATGTTGTTGCCGACTAAATCCCAGTTGCCTTCGGTCGTATAGAACTTGACCGCAAAGCCGCGCACGTCACGCGGCGTATCGACCGAGCCCGCGCCGCCGGCGACGGTCGAAAAGCGGGTGAACAGCTCGGTCTTCTTGCCGACCTCGGTCAGGATCTTGGCCGTGGTGAAGTCCGACAGGCTTTCGGTCAGTTCGAAGAAGCCGTGGGCGGCCGAACCGCGGGCATGGACGATCCGCTCAGGGATACGCTCGTGGTCGAAATGCTGGATCTTCTCGCGGAGGATGAAGTCTTCCAGCAGGGTCGAGCCGCGCGGGCCGGCCTTGAGCGAGTTCTGATTGTCGCTGATCGGCGTCCCGTGATTTGTGGTCAGGCGGGTCTCAGGCGTCGAGGCGGTCTGGTGCACCTCGCCGGCGTTGCCGATTATCGGCGCGCCGGCCGGCTTTGCGTTCTTGGCCATCTTGGAAGTCCTTTGGAGCAGCGGCGCAAGCGGGAGCCGCGCGCGTTCCCGAAGACAACTCGGTGGAGGCGCAATAGTTCTGTGCGAGTTCGTGCACAGCCGCGCCCGATCGTCCTTAGAAAAGTTCGCTCCGTATGCGGCGCGCCCTTCGCAGGAGGCGAGGCGGCGTTTATGAGGCGAAAATGATCGCACGCCTTCGCCCCGTCCCGTTCGACCTCGGTCCCGTTCATTTCGTCGGCATCGGCGGCATCGGCATGAGCGGCATCGCCGAGATCATGCTGAAGATCGGCTATTCGGTGCAGGGCTCTGACGCTAAGGCCAGCGCCAATACCGAGCGGCTGGAACAGCTGGGCGCCAAGATATTCATCGGCCACGACGCCGCCCATGTGGGCGAAGGCGTGTCGGCGGTGGTCTATTCGACGGCGGTCAAGGCCGACAATCCCGAGATGAAGGCGGCCCGCGAGCGCCGCATCCCGCTGGTGCGCCGGGCCGAGATGCTGGCCGAGCTGATGCGGCTGCAGTTCTCCATCGCGGTCGGCGGAACCCACGGCAAGACGACGACGACCTCTATGGTGGCGGCCCTGCTGGATGCGGCGGGCCTGGATCCCACCGTGGTGAACGGCGGCATCATCAACGCCTATGGCACCAACGCCAAGGTCGGCGACGGCGACTGGATCGTGGTGGAGGCGGACGAGTCGGACGGCAGCTTCCTGCGCCTGAAGTCGACGGTGGCCATCGTCACCAATATCGATCCCGAACATCTGGATCACTACGGCGACTTCGACGGGGTGCGGAAGGCGTTCGTCGATTTCGTCGAGAACATCCCCTTCTACGGGTTCGCCGCCGTCTGCCTGGACCATCCGGAGGTGCAGAAGCTGGTCGCGGCCATCGATAACCGGCGCCTCGTCACTTACGGCACGAACCCGCAGGCCATGGTGCGGGCTGAAAACTGCCAGATGGGACCGGACGGCGCGCGTTTCGACGTTGTGATCCAGAACGGCGAGACCCACCGCATCGAAGGTCTGCACCTTCCGATGGCGGGTTGGCACAATGTGTCGAACGCCTTGGCCGCCATCGCCGTGGCGCGCGAGCTGGATGTGTCGGACGACGCGATCCGCACCGGTCTGGCCGGGTTCGGCGGGGTCAAGCGGCGCTTCACCACCACGGGCGTCGTGGGCGGCGTCCGCATCGTCGACGACTATGGCCACCACCCGGTCGAGATCGCCGCCGTGCTGAAGGCCGCACGCCAGGTGACGGAAGGTCGCGTCATCGCGGTGGTTCAGCCGCACCGCTATACGCGTCTGCGCGATCTGATGGACGAGTTCTCGACCTGCTTCTCGGACGCCGACAGCGTGATCGTCGCCGACGTCTATCCTGCCGGCGAACAGCCGATCGAAGGGGTGGACAAGCACGCCCTGGCCGACGGTGTGCGCCGCTACGGCCACCGTCACGTCCAGGCCTTGGAGAACGCCGCCGTCCTGCCACGCCTGATCAAGGACGAGGCGAAATCCGGCGACGTCGTCGTGCTGCTGGGCGCTGGCGACATCACCAGCTGGGCCTATGGCCTGCCGGCGCAGTTGGAGGCTCTGGCGTGATCGCTCTGCCCGAAGTGCGCGGCAAGCTGCTGCGGAACGAGCCGCTCGCGCCCTATACCTGGTTCCGGGTAGGCGGCGCGGCCGAGGCCCTGTTCATTCCGGCGGACGCCGAGGATCTGGCGGACTTCCTGAAGGCGCTGGACCCGGCCGTGCCGGTGACGGTTCTGGGCGTCGGATCGAACGTCATCGTCCGTGACGGCGGGGTCGAGGGCGTGGTGATCCGCCTGGCGGGCCGCCCTTGGGCGCAGATCACGGCGGACGGCGATGCGGTCACGGCTGGCGCGGGCGCGCTGGACTCGATGGTCGCCAAGGCCAGCGCCAAGGCGGGGATCGCCGGGCTGGAATTCTACGCCGGCATTCCGGGCACCATCGGCGGCGCCTTGACCATGAACGCCGGCTGCTACGGCTCCGAGACCAAGGACGTGCTGGTGTCGGCCTGGGGCCTGACGCGGTCGGGCGAGCGGGTCGATTACGCTCTGGCCGACTTCCGTTACACCTATCGCCATTCCCAGGCGCCGGCCGACATCATCTGGATCGAGGCGACCTATCGCGGCACGGCCGACAAACCCGAGGCGGTGGCGGCCCGGATCTCCGAGATCACAAGCCGTCGCGAGACGACCCAGCCGATCCGCGAGAAGACGGGCGGCTCGACGTTCAAGAACCCCGAGGGCCATTCGTCGTGGAAGCTGGTGGATGAGGCCGGCTGGCGCGGCAAGCTGCACGCCGAAACCGGGGGAGGGGCCAAGTTCAGCGAACTGCACTCCAACTTCATGATCAATCCCGGCGAAGCGACTGCGGCCGATATCGAAGGCCTGGGCGAGGCGGTTCGCGCCGATGTCCTGGCCAAGACCGGCGTTCAGCTGGAGTGGGAAATCAAGCGGATCGGCCGGGCGGGATAAAAAAATCCTGCGCAAAAAGGGTCGGCGGGCGCGAATGGTTGACGGCCTGTTAAACATGTAGGCCCCAATCCAAGGCGTCATGGCCCGCGCTTTCAAAGATCTTCATGTCGCCGTCCTACTGGGCGGCCTTTCCGCAGAGCGGGAGGTGTCCCTCTCGTCGGGCGAGCAGTGCGCGCGCGCGCTGGAGCGGCAGGGCGTGCGCGTCAGTCGCGTGGATGCGGGGCGGGATCTGGCCAATGTGTTGTCCGGCCTGATCAAGCCGGACGTGGTCCTGAACTGTCTGCACGGGGCCTGGGGCGAGGACGGCTGCGTCCAGGGCGTGCTGGAGACGCTGCGTATTCCTTATAGCCATTCCGGCGTGCTGGCTTCGGCCCTGGCGATGGACAAGGACAAGTCCAAGGCCGTGCTGCGGGCGGCGGGCATCAAGGTGCCGGGCGGTGGTCTTTACGATCGTCACGAAGTCGCCAGCCGCCACGTCATCGACCCGCCCTATGTGGTCAAGCCGAATGCCGAAGGCTCGTCTGTCGGCGTCTTCTTGGTGCGCGAGGGCGCCAACCGTCCGGTTTCCGAAGTGGGCGAGCCGGGGTGGACTTATGGCGAGCAGGTTGTCGTCGAGCCCTATATCGCCGGCAAGGAACTGTGCGTCACCGTGCTGGGCGAACCGGCCGGACCGCGCGCCCTGACCGTCACGGACATCACCCCGACCAAGGGCTTCTATGACTATGAGGCCAAGTATGCGCCGGGCGGATCGGTGCACGTCCTGCCGGCCGTTCTGCCTCCGCACGTGTTCGAAAAGGCGCTGCGTCAGGCCGAGGCGGCGCACGTCGCAATGGGGTGCCGTGGCGTGTCGCGATCCGACTTCCGTTATGATGATGTTAAGGACGATCTGGTCCTGTTGGAGGTCAATACCCAGCCCGGCATGACTCCGACTTCGCTCGCGCCCGAGCAGGCCGCCCATACCGGGATGAGCTATGACGATCTGGTTCGGTGGATGGTGGAGGACGCCTCATGCCCGCGGTAGTTCGCGGCGGTCGGCGACAGGGTTCTAATCAGGCTCCACAGCGCGGTTCGGCTTCCAAAGGCGGGGGACGGTCGCGCAGCGGGGCCCAGAACGCGTCCGCCGTTCCCGGCAAGATGGCCGCCATCGGCCGTGTCGATATTTCGCCACGCACCGCCGTGATCGCCCTGGGCGCCGGCGCGCTGCTGCTGGTCGGGGTTCTGGCCACGGGCGCCCGCGCCGAGCGGATCGGCGCCTCGGTTTCGCATGGCCTGGACAATCTGACAGCCGGCATGGGCCTGACGCTGAAGCGGGTGCACATCACCGGCGCCTCGCCCGAGGCTGAGCCGGCGATCGAGCGCGCGCTCGGCCTGTATTCTGGTCAGCCGATCACCAGTCTGGATCTGGACGCCATTCGCACGCGGGTTCAGGGCGTGGGTTGGGTCAAGGAAGCGCGCGTGGTGCGCCTGTTGCCCGACACCCTGATCGTCGAGGTCAAGGAACACGACCGCCTCGCCGTCTGGCAGGAAGCCGGTCAGATCAAGGTGATCGACAACCGGGGCCAAGTCATCGACGGCGCCGACGCGCGCCGCTATCCGACGCTGCCGCTGGTCGTGGGCAAGGGAGCCGACCTGGCGGCGGGCGAAATCCTGCCTCTGCTGGCCCAGCGCCCGCGGCTGATGGGGATGGTGGACGCCCTGGTGCGCGTGGACGAGCGCCGCTGGGACCTGCGTCTCAAGGACGGCAGCCTGATCCAACTGCCTGCCACCGAACAGGACGCGGCCCTGATCCGCCTCGATGCGCTGGACCAGCGCGAACGCCTGCTCGACCTGGGCTTCGCCCGCGTCGATCTCAGAACCCCGGACGAGGTCGCCGTGCGACCCGCCGGTGACGCCTAAGGACCGTAGAGACATGACCAAGCAACGCGGCGCGGCGAATGATCACGGTCGGGGCATGGATCCTCGCGCCGGTCGTGCGCCTGTGGTCGCCGCGCTGGACATCGGCCAGTCCAAGGTCTCGTGCTTCATCATGAAGCCCGACGGCGTCCGCCATGCCGACCGCACCATCCGCGTCGCGGGCGCCAGCCACGTCCAGTCCAAGGGCGTGAGGGGCGGGGCCATCATCAATATGGATGAGGCCGCCCAGGCCATCGGCCATGCCGTCGAACGCGCCGAGCGTGCGGCCCAGAGCCCGGTTTCCGGCGTCGTCGTCACCACGGCTATCGGCCAGATGGCCAGCCACCGGGTGCAGGCCCGCGTCTCGCTGGGCGCCAATCCGGTCGGCGACGCCGATCTGGCGCGCGCCATCGGCATGGCTCTAGCCCAGATTCGCTTGCCCAACCGTCGCCCGATCCACGTCCTGCCCATCGCCTGGTCGGTCGACGGCGCGCGAGGCGTGCATGATCCGCGTTCGATGCGGGGCGGCTCGCTGGGGCTTGATCTTTTGGTCGTCTCAATGGCCGAAAACGTCTTCACGACCCTCAGCCACTGCCTGGAGCTGGCGCACCTGGATCTGCAAGGCGTCGCCGCCGCACCCGTCGTCTCATCTCTGGCCGCGCTGGAAGAAGACGAGATGGACCTGGGCGCCGTCTGCATCGACATGGGCGGCGGCTCGACCAGCGCCGCCGTGTGGGGCGGCCGGTCCCTGCTGCATATTGAAAGCCTGAACGTCGGCGGCGATCACGTCACCTCCGACATCGCACGCGGTCTGTCGACGTCCAAGGCCGGCGCCGAAAGGCTCAAGACCCTGCACGGCTCGGCCATGGCCAGCGCCAACGAGGACCGCGAAATGCTGGAGGCTCCGCCGCGCGGCGAGGACGCCTCGGCCGGCCCCGTCATCGTCCCGCGCGCCATGCTGAAGACCGTTATCGCCCCGCGCGTCGAGGAAACCCTCGAACTGCTCCGTGATCGGCTAAAAAATGCGGGCGTCGGCCTGGAGCCAGGCGCGGGCCTCGTCCTGACCGGCGGGGCCAGTCAGCTGAACGGCGTGCGCGAACTCGCCGTGCGCGTGTTCGACCGTCCCGTCCGCCTCGGAAAACCCCAACGGGCGCCACATTTGGCCGACGCCGCCTCCGGCCCCGCCTTCTGCGCCACCGCCGGCGTCCTCCTCCGCGCCGCCTATGGCCCGCGTGAGGCGGTGTCCGCGCGGAAGCTGATGGCGCGGCAGATTACGGCTGCAGATGCGCCCCGCATTCACCGTGGAAACGTGGTGGGACGCGTGGCCGGCTGGCTGAGAGATAATCTGTAAAGGCCCCCACGACCCATGCTTTAGCTCCGGTCACCGCGCGCCAACCCTACCTGAGATCCAAACTTCCATCTTCGTGGAAAACTTCAGCAACGCTTCCGGTTTGGGGTGTTCTTCGGTCCGACTCACATTATCGCCGTAACCTTCTCTTAACCTTCATGGGCGCAATCCTTAACGCGCTCATAACCAAAGCGATTCGGCGGGGCGGTCGGTTGGTTTGAAGGGGCGGGTCAGCAGGTCGGAAACAGAAAATGTCGCTCTCATTGGTCAAGCCGCAACACACTGAACTGAAGCCCCGCATCGTCGTGTTCGGCGTCGGCGGCGCTGGCGGCAACGCCGTGAACAACATGATCGACGCCGGCCTCGAAGGGGTCGAGTTCGTCGTGGCCAACACCGACGCGCAGCACCTCAGCTTCGCCAAGACCGATCGCCGTATCCAACTGGGCGAGACCATCACCCAAGGCCTGGGCGCCGGCGCCCACCCCGAAGTCGGCATGAACGCCGCCGAGGAGTCCGCTGACGAGATCCATCAGCACCTGGAAGGTGCGCACATGGTCTTCATCACCTGCGGCATGGGCGGCGGCACCGGCACCGGCGCGGCGCCTGTCATCGCCAAATGCGCGCGTGACCGCGGCATCCTGACCGTCGGCGTCGTGACCAAGCCCTTCACCTTCGAAGGGCGTCACCGCATGCGTCTGGCCGACGCGGGCGTCGCCGAGCTGCAACGCTATGTCGACACCCTGATCGTCATCCCAAACCAGAACCTGTTCCGCGTCGCCAATGAGCGCACGACCTTCGCCGACGCCTTCGGCATGGCCGATCAGGTCCTGCACTCGGGCGTGCGCTCGATCACCGACCTGATGATCCTGCCTGGCCTGATCAACCTGGACTTCGCCGACGTGCGCGCCGTCATGTCCGAGATGGGCAAGGCGATGATGGGCACGGGCGAGGCCACGGGCGACGACCGCGCCCTGCTGGCGGCCCAGAACGCCATCGCCAACCCGCTGCTGGACGAAACCAGCCTGAAGGGTGCCAAGGCCGTGCTGGTGAACATCACCGGCGGTTTGGACATGACTCTGCTGGAAGTCGACGAAGCTGCCAACGCCATCAGCGCGGAAGTGGACGGCGACGCCAACATCATCTTCGGCGCCGCTTTCGACCCGGCCCTGGATGGCAAGATCCGCGTCTCGGTCGTCGCGACCGGCATGGACGAGGGCGAAGTGCGTCGCATCGAACCCATCGCCCCGCCGGCCGCCAGCGCGCCGCTGGCTGGTCATGACGCTCGCCGCTCGGCTGGCGGTCTGTATGGCACGCAAGCCTCGCGCGCGCCGGAACCGACCCGCGACGCCTACCGTGAGCCGGTTCGCGCAGAAGCCCCGCGCGCGCCTGAGCCCCGCATCGAGGCGGTGCCGGTTGTGCCGACCTTTCAGGCCCCTGCCGCTCGCGAACCGGAACCGCGCCCCGAGCCGGTGATCCGCGTCGCCGAGCCGCAGCCGCGCGCTCTGGACCCCATCGTTGATCCTTGGGTCGAGGAATATGAAACCCGCGCGCCGGCCCCGCGCGTCGCGCCGCAAGGCGATCTCTATGAGCGCGCCGCGCCTGCGGCCCAGCAGCCTCAGGCCGACGAGGGTTACGACGACCGTGACCACCGCCGCAGCGGCTGGAGCCTGTTTGGTCGCGGCAAGCGCACCCAGCCTCAGCACGACATGTCTTATGCGCCGCAATCGTCGCATCAGGCGCGCTCTTCGGCTCAACCGGTCCAACATCCAGAACCGGAGGCGGGACAGGCCGATGACGACCTGGAAATCCCATCCTTTCTCCGCCGTCTGGCCAACTAAACGTCCCAAATGACGATGAAACGCCCCGGAGCCCGTCTCCGGGGCGTTTCTCGTTCTCGGACGTGTCTCAGAGCGAAACAATCCGAAACCGGACTTTGATTTCGCGCTTGCGGCATGACCGCTAGATGAAACCCAGGGCGCAATCCGCACGGTGTGCGGCGCGCAAAGGAAAGAGCGAGTTCAGGTTTGTCGGTCAGAAGCGACCATCACGAACGCACCATCGTCGCCCCGGCCATCATCGCCGGGGTCGGGGTGCACACCGGCCGCCGGGTGCGGCTGGCGGTTCGGCCTGCGCCATCTGGCACGGGCATCGTCTTCGTGCGCACCGACATCACCGACCGCGACAACCGCATTCCGGTGTCGGGCGAGGCCGTGGTTGACGCCCGCCTGAACACCATGATCGAGAACGGCGCGGGTGTTCGCCTGTCGACGATCGAGCATCTGATGGCCGCTTTCGCCGCGCTGGGCGTGTCGAACGCCGTGGTCGAGGTGGACGGACCAGAGCTGCCGATCCTGGACGGTTCGGCGCTGGAGTTCGTGAAGCTGCTGGATCGGGCCGGTTTCCGACCACAGCCGACGCCGCAGCGCTACATCGAGATCCTGGAAACGGTCCATGTCGTCGAGGGCGACAAGCATGCGGCCCTGATGCCGTGCGACCGCTACGAGATGCGGTTCGAGATCGACTTCCCGTCGGCCGTGATCGGCAATCAGGTGATCGACTTCGTCGTGGACGAACCGACCTTCCGCAAGGAGATCATGGCCTGCCGCACCTTCGGTTTCGCCCATGAGGTCGAGGCGCTGCGCAAGGCGGGCCTGGCGCGCGGCGGTTCGCTGGAGAACGCCGTGGTCATCGACGGCGACGAGATTCTAAACCCCGGCGGCCTGCGCATGGAACGCGAGTTCGTGCGTCACAAGGCGCTGGACGCCATCGGCGACCTGTATGTGCTTGGCGCTCCCCTGCTGGGTCGATACGAAGGCTACAAGGCCGGTCACGCGCTGAACAACAAGCTGGTCCGCGCCCTGCTGGCCGCGCCCCAAGCTTGGCGCGAGGTCACCCGCGTGCCGGAGCTGGCGCGCGCGGGCTAAGCCCCGATCACCGCAATCAATCGACCGAAGTCCGGCTCGCCGTGCTGGAAGGCGCGACGGTTCGAATAGAACCGCTCTGCGTCCGCGCAGGTGTCGTGCCCGGTCCAGACGGCCTGGCCGACCCCCGCCTGCTGCAGCCGCCAAAGGACAAAGCCGGGCAGGTCGAACTGGCGTTTGTCAGCGGTCTCTCCGGGGTGGAAGAAGCGGTCGCTGCCAGGATCGTGGTGGGTGAAGCGATCTTCGAAATCGACGCCGACCTCATAGCTGGCGGGCGCGATGCAGGGGCCGACGGCGGCGACCACCCGCCGAGGCTCGGCGCCCAGGGCCTGCATGGCGGAAACGGCGGAGTGGATGACGCCGCCCAGCGCGCCCTTCCAGCCGGCGTGGACGGCGGCGACGATGCGGGTCTCGGGATCGGCCATCAGGATCGGCGCACAGTCGGCGGTCAGAACTGAACACAGCAGGCCCGGCTCGGCTGAGACGACGGCGTCGCCTTCCGGCCTGTCGCCATGCCAGGGACCTTCGGCCACACGCGCCACGGCGGAATGGATTTGATAGCAGCCGTTCAGATGGCCCGGGTCGGCGTTGAAATGGCCCGCTGCACGCCGGCGGTTTTCGGCGACGGCGGCCGGGTCGTCCTTGGAGCCGACGCCAGCGTTCAACCCTTCATAGATGCCGGTCGAAACGCCGCCCGCACGGGTGAAGAAGCCGTGAGCAATGCCGGCGGCGGTCAGAAGCGGGTGGGTGATGGCGGCCAGATCGCTCATGCCCCCACCTATATCAGGCGTCCCAGCCGGGCACGACCATGGATCGGGGGGCGAAGATGGCGGCGGCCTTGAACAGGGTTCCCATCTGGTTGTCGCCGGTCAGCCGATGCAGCTGGCGGTCGATGACGCCCGAGGCGGCAGGCCGGCCGGCTTTCAGCGCCTCGGCGCGGGCCTTGATGCCCAGCCGGCGCAGGAACTCGCCTTGGGGCAGGCTGCCGGTGACGTCGGCGCCGGTTCGCACCGCGCCTTCCAGCACCAGGGGGAAGTCGGCCCATTGGGTCAGGTCGGCTTCGCCGGGCGTGGCGAGGGGATCCACCTTCTGGTGACGACGCAGGGCCTGGAGCGTGTCGCCGGCTTCGGGGCGGGCGCGGCCATAGTCGATTAGCAGAGCGGCGCCCGAGGCGGCCTTCATCAACAGGCCGAGGTCGCGGCCGAAGACCGCCTGCTGGTCCGAAATTTCCAGAATGCCGCCTGGCGCGATGTCGAAGTCCGGCTTGTGGAAACCGCCGGATATGGCGGTCAGGCCGAAGATCAGGTCGCCATCGTCTGTGACGCCGATGCGGCGCTCGGCCCAGCCGCCGTCCGTGCGGACGAACTGACGGGCGGGCATGCAGTCCAGCACCTCATTGGCGATCAGGATGACCGGGGCGTCGGTCTCGATCGCCGTCAGGCTGCGGACCCAGCGCGGCGACAGGTCGGCGCCGGCCAGGGCCTTGGCCTGGAGATCGCGCAAGGGGGCGCTGGGTTCGATCAGGATCAGATCGCAGGCTTCAAGAAAGCCCGGAACCAGGCGGGCGGCGCGCAAGGCGTCGCTCATCAACGTGCCGTCGCCGGGGCCGACCTCGACCAGGCGGAACCGCTCGGGCGCGCCCAGCCGGTTCCAGGTTTCGACCGCCCACAGGCCGATCAGTTCGCCGAACATCTGGCTGACCAGAGGGGCGGTGATGAAGTCGCCACGCGCGCCCAAATCCGGACGCGACGCATAGTAGCCGCCCTTGGGATCGTGCAGGCAGCGGGTTACGTAGTCGGCGACCGTCATCGGACCCGTCAGCGCGATCTCGCGCGCCAGACGGGCCTTGAGGGTTTCGGCCTCGCTCATGCCTCAGCGGCAGCCGGCGGACGCTTCCACGCGCGCCAGATCAGCCAGGCGCCGACCAGGATCATCGGGATTGACAGCATCATTCCCATAGTCAGGCCGAACGGGAAATCTGGCATGCCGATATCCGGCTCGCGCACATTCTCCAGCGCCGCGCGGCAGACGCCATAACCGACTAAGAACAGGCCGGTGATATAGCCGGGCTTCTTCAGCAGGCCGAAATTCCAGATGGCAATGGAAAGGATGGAGAAGAGAACGATCCCCTCAAGGCCTGCCTCATAGAGCTGGCTGGGGTGGCGGGGCGCATCGCCCGCGGGGCAGAAGCCGTACATCTGTTCGATGCGGGCGTTGCAGAAGCGCACCGCCCAGGGGACGGTCGTCTCGCGGCCCCACAGCTCGCCGTTGATGAAGTTGGCCAGGCGACCGAACATCAGGCCGATCGGCACGACGGGCGCGACCAGATCGCCGAGGCGCAGCATGTTAATCTTCTGCGATCGGGCATAGAGGACGATGGCCAGGCAGACGCCCAGGAAGCCGCCGTGGAAGCTCATGCCGCCGGTCCACAGCTGGAACAGTTCGAACCGCTCGCCCAGCGTCTGGCCGGTGAACAGCTGGCCGTACATGGCCGGCTTGTAGAAGAGGGCGTAGCCGAGGCGGCCGCCCAGGATGATGCCCAGCACGATCCACAGCACCAGGTCGTCCAGTTGCGTCGTGGTGACAGGCGGCTTGCCGGGCGCCCACAGCCGCTGGGTCTTGGCCAGGCGCGCGGCGTACCACCAGCCCAGCATGATGCCGGCGACATAGGCCAGCGCGTACCAGCGGATCGGAAGCGGTCCGAGGTGGATCAGGACCGGATCGAATTCGGGAAAGGGCAAGGGGCGTTCCTGTGCGGGACTGTCTTTGACAGCGGTTTAGCAAGCGTCGCCGCCGTCGTCGCCTGTGAAGACGCATCACGACGCCTTGATGGCGCCCGCGAAGCAGCAGAAAGAAAGGTTTCGTTCACCATAGTCGGTGAACCTTCGTTAACGACGTTGAGGTCGGAGCCGCCATGCAGACCCGCAATCCCATTCTGGACGAGTTCGCCAAACTGACGACCGGCGCCATGGGCCTGGCCCAAGCCGCAGGCGAAGAGGCCAAGACCGCCTGGCGCGCCCAGGCCGACCGGATCGCCGCCGAAATGGACCTGGTCCGTCGCGACGAGTTCGATGTTCTGAAGGACGAGATCGCCGCTCTGCGTGCCGAGATCGCAGAGCTGAAGGCCGCCCAAAAGCCGGCTGCAAAGCCCGCGAAGGGAACGTCCACAGATGGAACTCAACCCGGGGACGCAGCCGGTTGAGCCGAATCTGCGAACAGGCTTACCGTTCTGTTAACGCCCGCGATTCTCGCGGACGCAGCGTGAAAGACACTTGATGGACATCGCCCGGCCCGAGGAAGTGGACGTGCCCTTCGACCCGCTTGAGGTCGTCGAGCATGTGCTCACGGCCGAGAATCTTCCGTTCGACCGCACCGACGACGGCGACCTCGCCTTTGCTCTGGCCGGCGACTGGAAGGACTATGAGCTATGGTTCGCCTGGCGTCCCGAGGGCGACTGTCTTCAGCTGTGCTGCGCGCTGGATCTGAAGGTGGCCAAAAGCCGCAAGACGGCGGCCTATGAACTGGTCGGCCTGATCAACCAGCGCACCTGGATGGGTCATTTCGAAGTCTGGGCCGAGGACGGCGAGATCGTCTTCCGCCATTCGCTGGCCCTGCCGATGGGCGAGCGCCCGACCCTGGCCCAGGCAGCCTCGATGATCGACGCGGCCATCGAGGCTTCGGATCGCTACTACCCCGCCTTCGACTTCATGGTGCGCGGGAACAAGAAGCCGCAGGAGGCGATCGACGCCTGCCTGTTCGAGACCGTCGGCACCGCCTGATGCCAAGCGCGGCATCTGTGCCGGGTCCCGTTGTTCTGGTCGGCTGCGGCCGGCTGGGCTCCGCCATTCTGGAAGGCTGGCTGCTGACCGAGACGGTGGCGGCGTCCGACCTGATCATTCTCACCCCCTCGGAAAAGCCGGCGGCCGAGACGGCGCGGGTCAAGGGCGCGCGGACCAATCCGCCGCTGGAGGTCCTGACCGAGGCGGCGGTAATCGTTTTGGCGGTCAAACCGGCGCTGTGGCGCGAGGTCATGGCTCCGCTGGCGCCGTTCCTGAATGACCGAGCCGTCATTCTGTCGGTAATGGCGGGCGTGACGGCGCCGACCTTGGC
Source organism: Brevundimonas sp. UBA7838 (assembly GCF_002500885.1). Lineage (NCBI taxonomy): Bacteria > Pseudomonadati > Pseudomonadota > Alphaproteobacteria > Caulobacterales > Caulobacteraceae > Brevundimonas > Brevundimonas sp. UBA7838. Next base: position 43,481 of record NZ_DLTK01000100.1, on the reverse strand, counting down.
CGAAGGTCTAGGAGGCTGGCCCATCGTACGGGTGATGCCGACGACCGGCGTGTCGCGCGGGCGCGGCGTGGCCTCTGTCTGGTCGGCGGACCGGCGCGCTGAGGGCATCGGGCGGGCGTTGTTTGAGCCGATGGCCGAGACCGTGGTGCTGGCGGACGAGGCGCTGATGGATGCGGCGACAGCGGTGGCCGGGTCAGGCGCAGCCTATTTCTACGCCTTCACCGAAGCGCTGGCGCGGGCTGGGGAGGCGGCGGGCCTGGATGCGGCGACAGCGGATGTGCTGGCGCGCGCGACCCTGAGGTCCGCAGCCGACTCCATGGGCGACGATGGGCTGGAGGCCCTGATAGGCCGCATCGCCTCGCCTGGCGGCTCGACCCGCGCCGGGCTTGACGCCATGGCGAAGGACGGCCGCCTCACGGTGATGCTGGACGAGACGGTCGCGGCGGCGGTCAGACGCAACCGAGAGATGGGTTAGAAGCGTCCGCGCTCAATCTGATCGCCGAAGCGCTCGAACGCGCGGTCAGCGTCACGCCAGACGCTGTAGCCCCAGACGTCGCTAATGCTGGGCGTGAAGTAGGAATAGTCCACGGGCCGCGTCACGCCGTCCGCCATAACGATCTCACCCTTGATGGCCGCGCCGCCGACGGACACGCTGCGGATCGGGTCGAGGCCGGGCGTCTGACGGACCTGTTCGAACGTCGGCCGGTTCGGCTTCAGATCGACCAGCACCAGATTGGCGGTCGCGCCTGGATAACGCTGGGCTAAGGCCTTGCCGACCTCGGCCTGAAGGCCGGCGATCTGTTCGTTGACCTCGCGGTCGCCGAGCTTTTCGACCTCGCGCTGAAGCTGCGGCCCGACTGTGACGTTCACCGTCGGCGCTTGAGCCTGAGCCATGGCGGCGACGGCGAGTGTCGCCGCCAGGGGTGCAAAGAAGGCGAGTTTACGCATCGAAATCATCTCCAAGCCCTGTCGCCATCAAGATGACCCTTGCAGCGTTGTTTCGCCAGACCCTGCTGACGAAAGCTTTAAAGCCTTAGGCGGATTCAGCCACGGTGACCGCGCCGGGGATGCGGATGGTCGCTTTCAATCCGCCCAGTTCGCTACGATCCAGGGTGACGTCGCCCCCGTGGCCGCGCGCCACGTCGCGCGCGATGGCCAGGCCCAGACCGACGCCCTTGCGGTTCTGGTTGCGGGAGTCGTCCAGGCGCGAGAAGGGCCGGAAGGCCTCGTCGTACATGGCTTCGGGAATGCCGGGTCCGTCGTCCTCGACGATGATCTCCAGCCCGCCGGACGCCAGCGCGCGGGCCGACAGCCGCACATGCTCGCCGTGCGAGGCGGCGTTGCCGGCCAGGTTCACCAGGGCGCGCTTGAAGGCGAGGGGGCGAACCGAGGCGGTCAGGCCCTCTGCGACCACCACCTCGACCTCGGCGCCGGCGCGTTTCGCATCCTCGCCGGCCGCCTTCAGCAGGTCGGAAATGGAAACCGGCTTGGGCGGTTCACCCGCCTCGCCGCGAGCGAAGTCGAGATATTCGTCGATCATATGCTCCATCTCGTCCAGGTCGCCGCGCATGGCGGACTGGCGCTTGAAGGGAGGAGCCAGAGCCAGTTCGAGACGTAGACGGGTCAGGGGCGTGCGCAGGTCGTGGCTGACCGAGGCGAGCAGGGCGGTGCGCTGATCGATGTGGCGCTGGATGCGGTCGCGCATGGCCATGAAGGCGACGGCGGCGGCGCGGACCTCGCGCGCGCCATGCGGCTTGAACCGGGGCACGGTTTCGCCACGCCCGAAGGCCTCGGCGGCGTCGGCCAGACGCTCGATGGCGCGGACCTGATTGCGGATGAACAGGATGGCCACGCCCATCAACAGAACGGTCGCCACCGCCAACCACAGGACGAAGATGTGGGCTTGCGTCGCCACCGCGCGCTCGCGTGGGGCGATGATGCGCAGCACGCCTTGCGGCTCCTGCACCTGGATGTCGACGTAGGCGGGATAGCGGGTGGTGTCGAACCAGTAGGGGCGGTCCAGACGCGCATCCAGGGCCTTGTCCAGCACCCGGTCCACCACGCCGATGGCGCCGCGACGTTCTTCCGTCGGAAGGGTGCGCCCATCCTGAAGCACGATGGACAGTGACATGGACCGCTCGGCGCGATTGGCCAGCTTGTCCAGGTTCGCCGGGCTGGGGTCGTCCTCATAGCTTTCGACGGCCCAGGCGATGTCGCCGGCCAGGCCCTCGGACAGGCGCGCGGTCACCGTCTGCCAGTGGGCGTCGAAAAAGACCCAGGTCACCGCCATCTGCATGACCAGCACCGGCAGGACGATGATCAGCAGCGACCGGCCCCACAGCGAGGTCGGCAGGCGCCGCTTCAGAAATCGCGGCCACAGATAGGCGGGCAGAAGCCGCATCGGCTCAGTCGGGAGCCAGCATATAGCCGACACCGCGCACCGTCTGGAGATAGCGCGGGTTCTTGGGGTCGACCTCCAGCTTGCGGCGCAGGCGCGTCACCTGCACGTCCACGGCGCGGCCGGTGATGTCGGCGGTGTCGGGCGACAGGCTCATCCGCTCGACCGGGGCATGGGCGTGGAGCGCCAGGGTCTTGAGCAACTGGGCTTCGGCCTCGGTCAGGCGCTGGGGCGCGCCGTCACGGCTCAGCTCCAGCCGTTCCATGTCGAAGACGGCGGTGCCCAGCTTGATCTCCTTGGGACCGATCGGCTTGCCGCCGGTGCGACGCAGGATGGCGTCGATCCGCAGCACCAGTTCGCGCGGCTCGAAGGGCTTGGACATATAGTCGTCGGCGCCGCGCGACAGGCCTTCGATCCGGTCCTCGGCATCGCCGCGCGCGGTCAGCAGCAGGACGGGCGTCTTGGACAGTTCAGCCTTGTTGCGGACCCAGCTGGTCAGGTCCAGGCCGCTTTCGCCGGGCATCATGACGTCCAGCACGACCAGATCGAACTCGATCAACTCCATCATCCGCTTGGCGGCGGCGGCGTGGGCGGCGCCGGTCACGCGATAGCCCTCGCGCGCCAGGAATTCCTTCAGCAGTTCGCGGATGCGATCGTCGTCGTCGACGATCAGCAGATGGCGGCCGACGCCGGGGCCGGCGATGGGGCCTGAGCGGCCATGCGAACGCGATTCCGTCATGCTCATGCGACGTTTCCCCCGCTTGCGGCGTTGACCTGAGCGATTCGTGCGGCTCTAAGACCGTCAGTTTCGCGGGAGACGTATTTCAATGGCCTTCGTTCCTTTCGACGATCGTGACGGCTTCATCTGGGTGAATGGCGATTTCGTCCCCTGGAGGGAAGCGAAAACGCACGTTCTGACCCATGCCCTTCATTATGGCTCGTCGGTCTTTGAGGGTGAGCGTATGTACGGCGGCGAAATCTTCAAGCTGACGCAACATTCCGAGCGCCTGAAGCGGTCCGCCAACCTGCTCGATTTCGAGATACCCTACAGCGTCGCTGAAATCGACGCCTTCTGTAAGGAAACCTGCGCCAAGAACGGTCTGACGGATTGCTATGTGCGTCCCGTCGCCTACCTCGGCCCGGAGCAGACCAGCGTTTCGGCCCTGAACAACAAGGTCCATCTGGCCATCGCCGTGTGGGACTGGCCCAGCTATTTCGACCCGGAGGTCAAGGCGCGCGGCCTGCGTCTAGAATGGTCCAAGTGGCGTCGTCCCGATCCGGCGACGGCCCCGACGACGGCCAAGGCGGCGGGTCTGTACATGATCTGCACCATGTCCAAGAACGCCGCCGAGCGTCGCGGTTTCGCCGATGCTTTGATGCTGGACTGGCGCGGCTATGTCGCCGAGGCGACCGGCGCCAACGTCTTCTTCGTCAAGGACGGCGTTATCCACACGCCGAACGTCGAGCACATTCTGGACGGCATCACTCGCCAGACGGTGATTGAGATCGCTCGCGAAAAGGGCATCGAGGTCGTGGTGCGTGAGATCAAGCCGGAAGAACTTTCGGACTTCACCGAATGCTTCCTGACCGGCACGGCTGTCGAGGTGACCCCGGTGGCCGAGGTCGGCGAATACCGCTTCACCCCCGGCGCCCTGTCGCTGGATCTGATGGATCACTACGGCAAGCTGGTGCGCGGCCAACTGTAAGCCGAGGCGCGACGACAGGATGAGGGCGGTCCCTTAAGGGGCCGCCCTTTTTTCGTTTCGCTTGCCAGCCGCGTCACTTTGTCCTTGAAGCGAATAGAGACCGGCAGACGCGCCGGATGCGGGGATCGTTTTCCATGTTCAGCCTCCTGAACCTCCAGAGCCTTCTGGGTCTGGTCGTCATCGTCGCGGTCTGCTGGGCGATCTCGGAAAACCGCAAGGCCTTCCCCTGGCGGCTGACCATCGGCGCGATCCTGGTGCAGGCGGGGCTGGTGCTGGCCCTGTTCGCCATTCCGGGCTCGCAGGCGGTGCTGGCGGCGGTGACGGGCGCGGTGGACGGTCTTGCGGTCGCCACGACCGAGGGGACCAAGTTCGTCTTCGGCTATCTGGCCGGCGGGGACCAACCCTATACGGTCTCGAACCAGGGCGCGCTTTTCACATTCGCCTTCCAGGTTCTGCCGCTGATCCTGGTGATTTCCGCCCTGTCGGCCCTGCTGTGGCATTGGAAGATCCTGAAGTGGATCACGCTGGGCTTCGGCTTTCTGTTCCAGAAGACGATGGGTTTGGGCGGCGCGTCGGCCCTGGCGGTCGCGGCCAACATCTTCCTGGGCATGATCGAAAGCCCGATCGTGATCCGCGCCTATCTGGACAAGCTAACGCGGTCCGAGATCTTCCTGATGATGGTGGTGGGCCTGGCGACGGTCGCCGGTTCGACCATGGTGGCCTATGCGACGATCCTGTCGCCGGTGCTGCCCAATGCGGCAGGCCACGTGCTGGTGGCCTCGATCGTTTCGGCGCCGGCTGGCGTGTTGCTGGCGCGGATCATCATCCCCGAGAAAGAGGGGATGGGTGGCGCGGTCGCCGACTATGACTCGGCCCTGAAATACGACAGCGCCATCGACGCCATCGTGAAGGGCACGTCCGACGGCCTGATGGTCGTGCTGAATATCTCGGCCGTGCTGATCGTGTTCGTGGCCTTGGTCGCCCTGGTCAACGTCATGCTGGGCGGGTTTGTCGTGTTCGATGCGCCCCTGACCGTTGAGCGGATGCTGGGATGGATCTTCGCGCCGGTCGCTTGGCTGATCGGGGTCGAGTGGAAGGACGCCGATGTCGCCGGCTGGCTGCTAGGCGTCAAACTGACCCTGACCGAGTTCGTCGCCTTCATCGACCTGGGCAAGGTGCCGGCCGCCGAGATGACCGAGCGCACGCGGATGCTGATGACCTACGCCCTGTGCGGCTTCGCCAATATCGGCTCGGTCGGCATCACCGTCACCGGACTGTCGGTCCTGATGCCCGAACGCCGCGAGGAGGTGCTGGGCATGGTCTGGAAGGGCCTCTTCGCCGGCTTCCTGGCCACCTTGATGACCGCGGCCATCGTCGGCGCGATGCCCAGCGTCGTCTTCGGCTAGAACACGCTCAGCGCGGCGTGAATTTGCGGATGACGCCGGAGAAGGTCATCAGCAGACGCTCGCCGGTATTGATCTGACCTCGCACGAAGATCAGGCTCTTGCCCGCCTTGGTGACCTGGCCGGTGGCCTCGATCAGTTCGCCGACATAGCCGCCGTCGATGAAGGTGGAGTCCAGCTGAACCGTGACGCCCGAGGCACCTTCCATCTCCTGATAGGCGATCTGGAACATGGCGATGTCGGCGAAGGTCATCAGGCAGCCGCCGTGCATCCGCCCGCCTGCGTTCATATGCTTCTGCTCGGCGCGGAAGGCGCAGCGCATGTGCCCGTCGGGATCCGGCTTGCCGTAGAAGGGGCCGACCACCGTGTCGAAGGTGTCGTGCAGATCGTAGGTCTGCCAGCCGGCGAACTCGCCCTCGGTGATGGTGATTTTCTTGGGCATGCAGACTCGGCCTTACTTATGGGCGTGCGTTGCAGCATATAGGCGCAATGAGCGACCCGATCGAAACCGCAATCCTGAACAAAATCGCCGCGCTTGAGCCCGGCAAGAGCATTGAGCCGGCGGAAGTGGCCAAAGAGCTACAGCCCGAGCAGTGGCAGCGCATGCTGCCCAAGGTCCGCGCGACCGCTCTGGGTCTGATGCGCCAGGGCAAGCTGACCATCACCAAGAAGGGCAAGGCGGTCGATCCGGACAATTTCCGCGGCGTCACGCGCCTGCGCCAGGCGACCGAGGAAGAAACGGCCCTGGCGCTGAGCCGCCGTCCGCCGGTCGTCGAGGGCGATGACGACTGATCTCCAGGATATCCTGAACGACATCCGCGCCTGTCGCGCCTGCGCGGGCGTCCTGCCGCACACGCCGCGCCCGGTGGTGCGGGTCTTTCCCGAGACGCGGCTGCTGATCTGCGGCCAGGCGCCGGGACGACGCGTCCACGAGAGCGGCCTGCCGTTCACGGATCCCTCGGGCGATCGTCTTCGTGATTGGATGGGCGTGGACTATGAGACCTTCTACGCCGACCCGCGCATCGGGGTGGCGGCCCAGGCCTTCTGCTATCCGGGCACCGCGCCGAAAGGCGGCGACTATCCGCCGCCGACACGCTGTGCGGAACTGTGGCGACCGCAGTTGCTGGACGCCCTGCCGCAGATGGAACTGACCCTGCTGGTCGGCGGCTATGCCCAGGCGTGGGCGCTGGGCGATGACGCCAAGCGGACCATGACCGAAACGATTAGGGCGTGGCGGGAGTATGCACCGGATCTGCTGGTGCTGCCGCATCCGTCGTGGCGCAATACGGCCTGGCTGAAGAAGAATCCGTGGTTCGAGGCGGAGGTGCTTCCCTATCTCCGGGAACGGGTTCAGCGCATTCTGACTTCTGCAAATCCGGCGGCCATTCGCTCCAGCGAGAAGGACTCGCCGGTGGTATCATGAGCGCTGCTTGGGACACATGGCCTTGATCGCCTCCAGACTTATGCCGCTGACCGCCGCGCTCATTCTGTCGGCCTGCGCCGCACCCCACATTCAGCCGCCGTTGACGCCGCCGCCGGGCTTTGTCGGCGCCCATGTCGAGGATCGGGCGCTGGTCATGTCGGACGGCGCGCGCCTGCCGTATCTGCATTGGGGGCCAAAGGATGGGGCGCCTTGGGCGGTGATCGTGGCCCTCCACGGCATGAACGATCACGACGCCAGCTTCCGCTTGGCCGGCCCTTGGTGGGCCGAGCAGGGGATCGAGACCTGGTCCTACGACCAGCGTGGCTTCGGCGGGGCGCCGGGGCGGGGCGAATGGGCCGGGCAGCAGCGGATGACGGATGATCTGCGCGAGATCACCGCGATGGCGCGGGCCCGCTATCCCAATGCCGTCATCGCTGTGGTGGGCGAGAGTATGGGCGGGTCTGTCACCGCCGCCGCATTCGGCTCCGACAATCCCCCGGATGCGGACCGGATCGTCCTGCTGGCCCCCGGCGTGTGGGGTTGGTCGACGCAAGGACCGTTGAACAGCACGGCGCTGAACATTGCGGCGCGGGCGCTGGGCGACGTGGCGCTGGAGCCGCCCGAATTCATCACGCGCGACATCCACGCCTCTTCGAATACGTTGGAGCTGATCCGCAACGGGCGCGATCCGAGGAGCATCCTCGCGACCCGGTTCGACACCGTCTATGGGCTTGTCGATCTGATGGAGACCTCGTCGCGCAGCCTGGGCCGCATCCGGGGCGACGCCATCCTGATGTACGGCGCCCACGACGAGGTGGTGAAGAAGGGGCCGATGAAGCTGGCGCTGGAGCGGGCCGAGAAGCAGGGCGGAACGCTGCGGACCGCCTGGTATCCGAACGGCTGGCATCTGCTGAACCGCGATCTGGACGCCGAGATCGTCTATCGCGACGTCGTCTCGTGGTTGAGAGACCCGAAAGCCCCTCTGTCGTCCGGTGCGCCGGCGGTTTTGCCGCAGCTCCAGGCGGGCGGGGCGCGCCCTTAAGCGGGTCTTAACGCGACGTTTACCATCCAGGCGGCATTTTCTGCCTAGCGGGGCGTTCGTGTCTCCCGCGAGTAGGGGGCGGGGACGCGTGGGCGGCTTCACAGCGGCGTTGCAGAAGTTCGGGATCGGCCGTCTGGCTGCGGTCCTCGGCGTCGCCGCAGGCGTGGCCGCCGTGCTGGTCGCCGTCATGCTGCGCATGGGCCAGGCGCCGGACGCGCTTCTCTATTCCAACCTGGATCTGCGCGAGGCCAGCGAGATCAGCGCCGCCCTGGATCAGGCCGGCATCAAATATTCGTCCAAGGGCGACGGCTCGACCATCATGGTCAACCGCGACGAGGTCGGCACCGCCCGTATGCTGGTCGCGGGTAAGGGCTTGGTCACGTCCGGATCGGTCGGCTACGAGCTGTTCGACACCCAGTCGGTGCTGGGCCAGACCGAGTTCCAGCAGCAGCTGAACGAGCAGCGCGCCCTGCAGGGCGAACTGTCGCGCACCATCATGTCCATGCGCGGCATCACCGCCGCCCGCGTTCACATCACCATGCCGCGCCGCGAGATGTTCACCTCGGCCGCCGGCGAACCGACCGCCGCCGTGCTGGTGGGCCTGGGCGGGCGTGACCTGACCAGCGATCAGGTGCGGGCGATCCGCAATCTGGTGGCCTCATCCGTGCCGAACCTGAAGCCCGACCGCGTCACAGTGGCGGACCAGACCAACCGCACCCTGGCGGCCGGCAGCGACGACGGAACCTTCACCTCAGCCTCTGCCGCCGAGGCCAAGGGCAATACCGAGAGCCAGCTTCAAGCGCGCATCAAGGATATCGTCGAAGGCGTCGTCGGCGCCGGCGCCGCTCGCGTCCAGGTGACGGCCGACATCGACCAGAGCCGCGCCACGACACAGGAAGAAAAGTTCGATCCCGATGGTCAGGTCGTCCGCTCGACCACGACCAACGGCTCGCAATCCGCAGACAACAGCGCCCAGCCCGACGGCGGCGTGACTGCGACGAACAACATCCCTGGCGGGGCGGCGCCCGGTGCCACGCCGGCCGGTTCGACCAACTCGGAAAACGCCGAGACGACCAACTACGAAATCTCCAAGACCACCACGACCACGACCAAGGAGCCGGGCGAGGTCAAGAAGCTGGCCGTCGCCGTCGCGGTCGACGGCAAGTGGACGCCGGCCAAGGACGGCAAGGGCGAGCCGACCTATGCGCCGCGCACGGCCGAGGAGATCGCCCAGATCAAGTCGCTGGTCGCCGCCGCCGCCGGCATCGACGAGACACGCGGCGACAAGATCGAAGTGATCAACGTCCGCTTCAACCACGACACGGGCATTGAGGGCGGTCTGGACGGAAAGTCGTCGCTGCTGGACTTCTCCAAGAACGACATCATGCGTTTCGTCGAGCTGGGCATTCTGACGGTCGTCGCCTTGCTGCTGATCTTCTTCGTGCTGCGTCCTCTGCTGAAGACGGCCGCCGGTGGCGGGGCCAATCTGCCGGCGCTGGCGGGCGCCAACGGCGTGCCGGTCACGACCGTGGCGACCACGGTGATCGGCCCGGACGGCCAGCCTCAGCTGGTTCAGCTGCCGGCGCCCAGCGAGATGGAACAGAAGATCGACATCGCCCGCATCGAGGGTCAGGTGAAGGCGTCGTCAGTCAAGAAGGTCGCCGACTTCGTTCAGTCGCATCCCGATGACGCGGCCGGCATCCTGCGGACCTGGGTGGCCGAAGGCTGATGGCGAAGCTGGTCAACAAGAAAGCCTCGATCGACGATCCCAACAAGCTGTCGGGACCGGAGAAGGCCGCCGTCATCCTGCTGGCGCTGGGCGAAGAGCACACCGCCCTGTGGGAGCGGCTGGACGACGACGAGGTCAAGGAAATCTCCCAGGCCATGGCGACCCTGGGCAACGTCAGCGCCGAGGCCGTCGAGGCCCTGATGATCGAGTTCGTCTCGGGCCTGTCCGGCTCCGGGGCCGTGATGGGCAGCTATGAGCAGACGCAAAAGCTGCTGGCCGCCTTCCTGCCCAAGGATCGCGTCGATGGCCTGATGGAGGAGATCCGGGGGCCGGCCGGTCGCACCATGTGGGACAAGCTGGGCAATGTGAACGAGGCCGTTCTCGCCAACTATCTGAAGAACGAATACCCCCAGACTGTCGCCGTGATCCTGTCCAAGGTGCGATCGGACCACGCCGCGCGCGTCCTGACCAGCCTGCCGGAAGACTTCGCCCTGGAATGCGTCCAGCGGATGCTGCGCATGGAGCCCGTTCAGCGCGAGATCCTGGACAAGATCGAGGCGACGCTGCGCACCGAGTTCATGTCGAACCTGGCGCGCACCTCCAAGCGCGACAGCCACGAAATGATGGCCGACATCTTCAACAGCTTCGACCGCCAGACCGAGGCCCGTTTCATCGGCGCCCTGGAAGAGCGCAATCGTGAGTCGGCCGAACGCATCCGCGCCCTGATGTTCGTCTTCGAAGACCTGTCCAAGCTGGACCCGGGCGGGGTGCAGACCCTGCTGCGCGCCGTGGACAAGGATTCGCTGGGCCTAGCGATGAAGGGCGCGTCGGAAGGGCTGCGCGAGATGTTCTTCTCCAACATGTCCGAGCGCGCGTCCAAGATCATGCGCGAAGACATGGAGTCGATGGGGCCGGTGCGTCTGAAGGACGTGGACGCCGCCCAGATGGCCATGGTTCAGGTCGCCAAGGATCTGGCCGCCAAGGGCGACATCATGCTGGCCGGTCAGGGCGCCGACGACGAGTTGATCTACTGACATGACCCAGTCTCCAGAAATCCGGCGCCTCTTCGCCTTCGACACAGAGTTTGACGCGGACGGCACGGTCGTGCGTCCCGGCGCCTGGACGCCGGCCAAGCGCTCCTATCTGCCGGCCGAGGTCGAGGCCCTGGTCGCCCAGGGGCGTCTGGAAGCGCGCGAACAGGCGCTCAGCGAGGTTGAGAACATCCGCGCCATGGCCCTGAGCAACATCGCCCAGGCTGTGGCCTCGGCCATGCCGACCCTGAAGGCTGTGGCCCAGGCGCACCGCGAACAGGCCGCTGACCTGGCCCTGGCTGCTGCGCGCACCATCGCAGGGGCCGCTCTGGACCGGTTTCCGCATGCGCCGCTGAAAGCCGCTTTGGAACTGTTGGCGCAGGAGATCGACGCCTCGCCACGCCTGGTCGTTCGCGCCTCGGGCCTGGATGACGAGGCGCGCGGCCTGATTGAGCGGGCGTGCGCCGACAGCGGCTTCACCGGTACGGTCGCCTTCCGTGATGAACCGGGCATGGCCCAGGCCGCCTTCCAGCTGGAATGGGCCGACGGGCGCGCTGATCACGACCCGCAGGGTTCGGCCGATCGCGTCGCCGAAGCCCTGACCGCCGCCCTGGCCGCCGAGGCCGGACACGCCGAAACCCTTCCCGTCGACAGGAGCATGTTCTGATGGCATCCGACGACCTGGCGCTGGAGGAATTCTCCGGCCTTTCGGGCCTGCCGCCCCTGGACGACAGCGGCGAAAAGAGCGCCGCCGACCTGGCGACCGTCTTCGACGTGCCGGTCAATATCTCGGCCGTTCTGGGCAAGTCGCACATGTCGGTGGCCCAGCTGCTGAAACTGAACAAGGGCTCGGTGCTGGAGCTGGACCGCAAGGTCGGCGAGGCGATCGACATCTTCGTCAACAACCGCCTGATCGCGCGCGGCGAGGTCGTCGTCGTCGACGACCGGCTGGGCGTGACCATGACGGAAATCATCAAGACCGAGGACTCGGGCGCCTGATTGGCGACCGGCTTTAGAGATTAGAGGAGAAGAACGATGCGTCTTCTGGTGGTAGGCAGACTGAGCGGCCAGCTCGCTTCGGCGGTGAAGATGGCCATGGCGCACGGCGCCAAGGTCAATCACGTCGAGCGCGCCGACCAGGCGACCGAACAACTGCGCCGGGGGCAGGGCGCGGACCTGCTGATGGTCGACTATCAGCTGGACATCGCCGCCCTGATCGCCGCCAACGAAGCCGAGCGGATCACCATTCCGGTCGTGGCCTTCGGCGTCGACGCCGATGCGCGAGAGGCGGCCGCCGCCATCAAGGCCGGCGCCAAGGAATTCATTCCGCTTCCGCCCGACGCCGAACTGATCGCCGCTGTCCTGTCGGCCGTCGCCGACGACGAAAAGCCGATGATCTCGGCCGACCCCTCGATGAAGGCTGTGCTGCAACTGGCCGACCAGGTCGCGCGCTCGGAAGCCTCGATCCTGATCACCGGCGAAAGCGGCGTCGGCAAGGAGGTGATGGCGCGGTATCTGCACGAGCATTCGCGTCGGTCCGAGCGCCCGTTCATCAGCGTCAACTGCGCCGCCATTCCCGACAATCTGCTGGAATCCGAACTGTTCGGCCACGAGAAGGGCGCCTTCACCGGCGCCGTTGCGCGCCGCATCGGCAAGTTCGAAGAGGCTGACGGCGGCACGCTTCTGCTGGACGAAATCTCCGAGATGGACGCCCGGCTCCAGGCCAAGCTGCTGCGCGCCATCCAGGAGCGCGTCATCGACCGCGTCGGCGGCTCCAAGCCGGTTTCGGTCAACATCCGCATCATTGCCACCTCGAACCGCGATCTGGCCAAGGCCGTGGCGGAAGGCACCTTCCGCGAGGACCTACTGTATCGCCTGAACGTGGTGAACCTGCGCCTGCCGTCCTTGCGCGAGCGGCCCGGCGACATCGTGGTGCTGGCCGACCACTTCATCAAGAAATACGCCGCCGCCAACGGCGTGCCGGTGCGTCCGATCTCGGCCGCCGCGCGTCAGGCTATTTCGGCCCATCGCTGGCCGGGCAACGTCCGCGAGCTGGAAAACGCCATGCACCGCGCGGTGCTGCTGGCCACCGGCCCTGAGATCGATGTCGACGCCATCCGCCTGCCGGACGGTCAGCCGCTGGGCGGCATGGGCGCGGGCATGATGGCGAGACAGGCCTATGAGGCGCCGCAAGCCGGGGTGGCCGCCCGCGCCGCCCAAGCGGCCGACGCCGTGACCCGCAGCTTCGTGGGTCAGACCGTGGCGGCGATGGAAAAGACGCTGATCCTGGACACCCTGACCCACTGCCTGGGCAACCGCACCCACGCGGCCAACATCCTGGGCATCTCGATCCGCACCCTGCGCAACAAGCTGAACGAATACGCCGATGAGGGCACGGCCATTCCGGCGCCGATGAGCGGCGTCTCCGCCTCGGGCTACGCGGCCTGAACCCATGCGCGCATCCGTGGAGCGCCGATGCGTCCTGACGGGGCTGGCCGCCTTGAGCGCGGTCGGCTGTTCGTCGCGCGCGGAATCACACCCTGCCGCGCCCGCCCGTCTGTCAGACGAGGCTATTGACCTGGCCGACCTGGAAGCGCGCAATGGCGGACGTCTCGGCTTCGTCGTTCAGGACGCGGCGACAGGGCGTAAGCTGGTTTGGCGCGGCGACGAACGCTTCGTCTATTGCTCGACCTTCAAGATGTATCTGGCCGCCGCGACCCTGTTGCGGGTGCAGGCCGGGCAGGAGCGACTTGATCGCCGCATCCCCATCACTGCGGCGGACATGATCAACCACGCTCCGGTGACCGAGCCCGCGGTTGGTGGCAGCCTGACGATCGAGCAGTTGATGAAGGGCGCGGTGGAGGTCAGCGACAACCCCGCCGCCAATCTGCTGCTGAAGGCCCTGGGCGGCCCGTCGGCGATGCAGACCTTCTATCGCGGCATCGGCGACCGCAGCACCCGCTCGGACCGTTTCGAGCCGGAGATGAATCGTCTGGACGGCGACAAGGATACGATCCTTCCCAACCAGTCGGTCGCCAACCTCCAACGTCTTTTTCTCGATCCGGCCTCGCCCTTAACGGCGGCGTCGCGCGCCCTGTTGCTGCAGTGGATGACCGATACGCCCACGGGTCAGAATCGTCTTAGGGCTGGGACGCCTGCGAGTTGGCGGGTGGCGCACAAGACTGGGACGGGGGGCTATGGGCCGACCAATGACATCGGCCTGCTGTATCCGCCGAACGGCCAACCTGTGATCGTCGCCGCCTATTACCACGCCACCCGGGCGACATCGGACGACGCCAATGCGGTCGTGATCGCCGAGGCGACGCGTCGCGCGCTGAAGGCGTTGGGCCGTGACTGATACGCCGGTGATGATGAAGGACGGCATGGCGCGCCCGACGGGCCGCGACGTCCTGGGCTGGGTCAACCGCGGCGAAGTGCTGATGGCGGTCGGCGTGATCGGCGTGATCATGCTGCTGATCCTGCCGGTGCCCAAGTTCCTGCTGGATCTGCTGCTGGCCTTCTCGCTGGTGTCCAGCGTGCTGATCCTGATGACTGCTGTGATGATGAAGCGGCCGCTGGATTTCGCCATCTTCCCGACCGTGCTGCTGGTCTCGACTCTGTTCCGTCTCGGCCTAAACCTGGCCTCAACGCGTCTGATCCTGACCCACGGCCAAGAAGGTCACGATGCGGCGGGTCAGGTCATCAACGCCTTCGGTCAGTTGATGATGGGCGGCAACTTCATCATTGGGGTGATCATCTTTGCGATCATTCTGGTGGTGAACTTCGTCGTCATCACCAAGGGCTCGACCCGGATCGCCGAAGTGTCCGCCCGCTTCACCCTGGACTCCATGCCGGGCAAGCAGATGGCCATCGACGCCGATCTGTCGTCGGGCCTGATCACCGAGGACCAAGCCAAGCTGCGCCGCAAGGAGCTGGAGCAGGAATCGACCTTCTTCGGCGCCATGGACGGCGCCTCCAAGTTCGTGCGCGGCGACGCCGTCGCCGGGCTGATCATCACCTTCATCAACGCCATCGGCGGCATACTGATCGGCACGCTGCAACACGGCATGCCGGCGATGGAAGCCGCCAACACCTATGTGCAACTGACCATCGGCGATGGTCTGGTGACGCAGGTGCCGGCCATCATCATCTCGATCGCCGCCGGCTTCCTGGTGTCCAAGGCGGGCGTCGAAGGCACGGCGGACAAGGCCATGGTCACCCAGCTGGCGACCAATCCCGTATCGCTGGGCGTGGTGTCGGGCGCGGCCGGTCTGATCGGCCTGATCCCCGGGATGCCGCTGATCCCGTTCGCGGCCCTGGCCATCGGCTCGGGCTTCATGGCCTGGCGGCTGGGCCGCAATCGCCTGAAGCCTCAGCCGACAGAGGCGGAGATCGCCGCGGCGGCAGCGGCCGCAAAACCCAAGGAAGACGTCGAAGAGCCGATCGCCAACGTCCTCACCATCGACGAGGTGAAGATCGAACTCGGCTACTCGCTTCTCAGCCTGATCAACGATCTTGAAGGACGCCGCCTGACCGATCAAATCCGCGCGTTGCGGCGGTCGCTGGCCCAGGAATACGGTTTCGTCATTCCCCAGGTGCGCATCCTCGACAACATGCGCCTGCCGACCCAGGGCTACGCCATCCGCATCAAGGAGATGGAGACGGGCGCGGGCGAGGTGCGGCTGGGCCACCTGATGGCGATGGACCCGGCAGGCCGTCAGGTCGAGCTTCCGGGCGAGCATATGCGCGAACCCGCTTTTGGCCTGCCAGCGACCTGGATCGAGGAAGGTCTGCGCGAGGAGGCGACGTTCCGGGGCTATACGCTTGTCGATCCGTCGACGGTCCTGACGACCCATCTGACCGAGATCCTGAAAGATAATATGGCCGATCTGCTGTCCTATGCGGAGGTGCAGAAGCTGCTGAAGGAACTGGGCGCCGAAGAGAAGAAGCTGGTCGAGGAACTGGTGCCCAGCGTGGTCACCGTCACGACGCTGCAGCGGGTGTTGCAGTCTCTGCTGCGCGAGAAAGTGTCGATCCGCGACCTGCCGGCCATTCTGGAAGGTTTGGCCGAGGCCGCGCCGCACAGCTCCAGCGTCACCACCCTGGTCGAACACGTTCGTGCGCGTCTGGGCCGCCAACTGTGCTGGCAGAACAAGGACGGCGAGGGCGCCCTGCCCATCGTCACCCTTTCGCCGGAATGGGAAAACGCCTTCGCCGAAAGCCTGATCGGTCAGGGCGAAGACAAGCAGCTGGCGATGGCGCCGTCGCGCCTTCAGGACTTCATCCGCGCCGTGCGTGACACTTTCGAGCGGATCGCCATGACGGGCGAAAACCCGGTGCTGCTGACCGGGCCGATGACGCGGCCCTATGTGCGCTCGATCATCGAACGCTTCCGCGGCCAGACCGTCGTGATGAGCCAGAACGAGATCCATCCCAAGGCCCGGTTGCGGACCCTTGGCCAGGTCTGATCCCGCCGACTTGGCAGTTTGACGTTTGACGCGGCGACGCACCCCGCTAAAGCTCCGCCGTCATGAGTCCGAACCCCCGATCCCAATGGTCGCGCCTGCGCGACTTCATGCGTACGCCGTCGTTGGCCCGGTCGATCTCGGCCATGCTAATCCTGGCGTTCGGACTGCTGATCGTGGTCAATGCGACGACCTTCGTGATGATCCAGCGCACCGTCGCGTTGAACAAGACCATCGAGCATGCTCAGCAGATGCGGCGCGCCGCGCGCACGGTTCTCATTGCGAGCCTGAACGCCGAAACGTCGCAACGCGGTTTTCTGCTGACTGGACGAAGCGATTTTCTACAGCCCTATCGCGAATCCAGGGCCGACATGGAGCCCGCTCTGGCGTTTCTGGATGAGGGCGCAGCCCTCGATCCGACGCTGAAAGACACCGTCGAACCCATTCACCGTCTGGGTGACAAGAAATGGGACGAGATGGAGCGCACCGTCGCATTGGCGCGGCAGGGTCGGATCGGGCAGTCGATCCAGGCCGTGCGGTCTGGCGAAGGCAAGCAGTATATGGACGAGCTCCGAGCCGCCATCGAGAAGTTCGACAAGCTGAAGTCCGACAAAATCGACAGCCGACGCCGGGCCTCGGAGCGTTTTGGCTTCCTGACCGTCACGATGAACGCCATCGCGGGGCTTCTGGTCCTCGTTTTGGCTCTGCTCTCGGCCTGGCTGGTGCGGCGTTACGTGGCCGAGATCCAGTCCGCCCGCGCGACACTGGACGCCGCCAACGCCAGCCTGGAGGACAAGGTTCGCGAGCGCACCGGCGACCTAATGCGCGCGAACGAGGAAATCCAACGCTTCGCCTATATCGTCAGCCACGACCTGCGCGCGCCGCTGGTCAACGTCATGGGCTACACCTCCGAACTGGAGCAGGCGGGCAAGATCGTCGACAAGGCGATCTACGAGGCGGAAAAGACGCGCGTGGTCGATCCCGAGATCGTCACAGCTGTCCGCGAGGAAATGCCTGAGGCGATCGGCTTCATCCGCGCCTCGACCGAGAAGATGGACCGGCTGATCAACGCCATCCTGAAGCTGTCGCGCGAAGGTCGCCGCAACCTGCTTCCAGAACTGCTGGACATGACGACGATGGCTCAGAACATCGCTAACAGCGTCCATCACCAGACCGAAGCCTCGGGCGCCCGCATCGATGTGCAGTCGCTGCCCGAGATCGAAAGCGACCGTATTTCGATGGAGCAGATCGTCGGCAATCTGATCGATAATGCCGTCAAATATCTGGATCACGACCGGCCGGGCGAAATCGTCGTGTCGGGCGAAGACGTGCCGGGCGGCTGGGTCGTCTACCGGGTCGCCGACAACGGCCGGGGCATCGCCCCGCGTGACCATGAGCGGATCTTCGAACTGTTCCGCCGCTCCGGAAAACAGGACCGTTCCGGCGAAGGTCTGGGGCTGGCGTTCGTCAGAAATAGCGTGCGCCGCCTGGGCGGGACCATCGACGTCGAGTCCGAACTGGGCAAAGGCTCGACTTTCCTGGTGAAATTCCCCAAACGACTGATCCTGTCTGAACCCGGAGGCGCGCTGTGACGCAACCCGTCAAAATCATCATGGTCGAAGACGACCACGGCCACGCCAAGCTGATCGAAAAGAACATCCGCCGGGCCAACATCAACAACGAGATCAAGCATTTCGATGAGGGCGGTGCGGCGCTCGACTATCTGTTCAGCGACGAAATCCTCGCCAATGGCCCGCTGCTGATCCTGCTCGACCTCAACCTGCCCGATATGTCGGGTACGGACATTCTGGAAAAGGTGAAGGCCAACGACCGTCTGAAGCGGGCTCCGGTCGTGGTGCTGACGACCACGGACGACAAGGTCGAAATCCAGCGTTGCTACGACCTGGGCTGCAACGTCTACATCACCAAGCCGGTGGATTATGAGTCCTTCGCCGGCGCCATCCGTCAGTTGGGTCTGTTCCTGTCGGTGATTCAGGCGCCGGAGATCTGACGATCGACGCGTCCCAGCCCATCCGCCTGCTCTACATCGACGATGATCGGGGTCTGTCCCGATTGGTCGAGAAGGAACTGGGGCGTCACGGCTACGCCGTCACCTGCGCGCCCGACGGCGATGCGGGGCTGGAACTGTTGCAGCAGGATGAGTTCGACGTTTGCGCGCTGGACCACTATATGCCGACGCGAGACGGGCTGGACGTCCTGCCGGACATTCTGGCCCTGACGGCGCCGCCGCCCGTCGTCTATGTGACGGGTGCGCAGGATGGGCGGATCGCCGTCGCCGCCCTTCGAGCGGGCGCGGCGGATTATGTGATCAAGGACGTCTCGGAGGACTTCACCTCCCTGTTGCGCTCGGCGCTCGAGGACGCCCTGTCGCGCCGTCGGCTGGAGCGCGAGAACGAACTGGCGCAGGAAGAAATCCGCCGAGCGCGCGATCGGGCCGAGGCGATGCTGCGTGAGGTGAACCACCGCGTCGGCAACTCGCTGCAGCTGGTGTCCAGCTTCATGTCGTTGCAGATGCGCCACGTCACCGATCAGGGCGCCAAGGACGCGCTGCGCGAATCGCAGGCGCGCATCGAGGCCGTCGCCCATGTTCACCGCCGCCTCTACACGTCCGGCGATATGAGCCACGTGGAGATGGACGAATATCTGGTCGGGCTGATGGACGAACTGTCCAAGTCAATCGGGCCAGACGAAGGATCGCCCAAACTGAGGCTGGACGCTGAGCCGTTGTCGGTCACGACCGATCAGGCCGTGTCCATCGGCGTCATCGTCACCGAACTGGTCACCAACGCGGTCAAATACGCCTATGCGCCGGGGCAGGGCGGCGAGATTCGCATCCATCTGCGCCGCGAAACGGATGATCGCGTGATGCTGACGGTCGAGGACGATGGCCCCGGCATGGGCGATGGAACGCCAAAGGGCACGGGGCTCGGTGGCAAGATCATTTCCGCCATGGCGTCTGGCCTGCGGTCGGCAGTCGAGTTCGACGGCGCCCACAAGGGCGTGCGCGCCAGGTTGTCGTTCGACCTCTAGGGTCGGTTTTCATCATGTTGCAGTTCGGCGTTCGCAAACCCGCTTCGGATTATCGTCACCGCGCCACCGCGTTCGGCATCGTCGAGCGCGATGGCCTGATCGCCTGTGTGCGCGTCGAACGCGAGACCGGTCCCTATTTCGACCTGCCCGGCGGCGGCTTGGATTTGGAAGAGACCGAGGTTCAGGCGCTGATCCGCGAATTCGTCGAGGAAACCGGCTTGACGGTCGCGCCGCTGAACCGCATCGCCGAGGCCAGCCAATATTTCGTGCGTTCGACGCGCGAGCCGGTCAACAATGTCGGCGGCTTCTGGACGGCGACTGTGGCGGCCGAAAATCCCGATGCAAAATGTGAGGACGATCACACCCTGGTGTGGCTGGATCCGACCTTCGCCATCTCGCGCTTGCGTCACGATTCTCACGCCTGGGCTGTCGCCGTCTGGCTACGTCGTCCAAGCTGAGCCTTACGGAACAGGCCATTAGCGAAATCGTTTATTTTTCGAACCGCAACGTTACGTCGCGGCGACGAAAATTAGGAGATTTCCATGGCTGACCATGACCGTATCGAAGGTGCCGCCAAGAACATCGGTGGCAAGATTAAAGAAGGCGTCGGCAAGGTGACCGGCGACACCAAGATGCAGGCTGAAGGCAAGGCCGATCAGGTCGAAGGCAAGGTCCAGAATACTGTCGGCGGCGTCAAGGACAGCCTGCGCGACAAGGCCTAAGCTTCCCTCGAATGCGCGAAGATGCGAAGCGCCGTCCGCGAAAGCGGGCGGCGCTTTTCTTTTCGATCAGTTCTTGTCGCCCCACAGGGTCAGCGATAGTCCCTTCTTGTCGGCTCCATCGACCGGGCGGCACTCAGAGCTGAACCCGCCCTCGACCGGACGCGGACGACAATCCATTTCTCGCAGGCTCGAGGGCGTGGCCGCCGTGCGAGACTGCGGGCCGCACTGGACCGCATAGTCCGAGCCTGCGGCGCTGGCCCGGATCATCTGACAGTCACCGGCCATGCCGCTCGGGCGCAGAGCTTCGGGCAGGTCGGACCCCATGGCGATGGCCAGCTGTTCGCGCACCTCGGTCTGACATTCGGCCATGGACTTCTGGCCTCGCACCAACGGGCTGCACCGAGCGCGCTCGAAGCCGAACGGATCGGCAAGGCCCCAGGCAGGCACGTTGTGATCAAGCGGCGGCGCCGGCATTTCAACGACCGCCTCAGTCGCAGGCGTTTCCCACACCACGGTGGGTACAGTCTGTTGGAGGATCAGCAAGGCGAAGGCGGCGGCGATCATGGTCGGACCCTTCGTGAAGTTGCAGGCGGTCGCCCGAACGTCTCCTACCTTGTCAGGGCCCGCATTGCCTTGTCGAGGCCTTCGAGCGTCAGCGGGAACATCCTCTGCTCCATCACTTCGCGTAGCATGCCGACGGAAGCGGTATAATCCCAGTACCGTTCCTGAACGGGATTGAGCCAGACCGACTTCTCCCACTGCTGGCGCGCCCGCTTCATCCATACGGCTCCGGCCTCCTCGTTCCAGTGCTCGACGGAGCCGCCGGGCATGGTGATCTCGTAGGGGCTCATCGTCGCATCGCCGACGAAGATGGCGCGCCAGTCGCCAGGGTATTTGTGCAGCAGATCCCACGTCGGGATCCGCTCGGTGTGCCGCCGGCGATTGTCCTTCCAGACGCCTTCGTAGAGGCAGTTGTGGAAGTAGAAGAACTCCAGGTTCTTGAACTCGGTCTTGGCCGCCGAGAACAACTCCTCAACCAGCTTGATGTGACCGTCCATCGACCCGCCGATGTCGAGGAACAGCAGCACCTTGATCGTATTGCGCCGCTCGGGCCGCATCTGGATGTCCAGCCAGCCCTGACGAGCCGTGCCGTCGATGGTGCCGTCGATATCCAGTTCGTCGGGCGCCCCTTGTCGGGCGAAACGGCGCAGACGACGTAGCGCCACCTTGATGTTGCGGGTGCCCAGTTCGACCGTGTCGTCCAGGTTCTTGAACTCGCGCTTTTCCCAGACCTTGACCGCCCGGCCATGCTTGCCCGAACCGCCGATCCTTACGCCTTCGGGGTTATAGCCGCCGTGTCCGAAGGGGCTGGTCCCGCCCGTCCCGATCCATTTCGAGCCGCCCGAGTGCCGCTCCTTCTGCTCTTCCAGACGCTGCTTCAGCGTCTCCATCAGCTTGTCGAATCCGCCCAGCGCCTCGATCTGGGCCTTCTCCTCGTCGGTCAGATATTTTTCGTTCAGCAGCCGCAGCCAGTCCTCGGGAATGTCGGTGGTCAGATCCTCGCCCGACCCGACCGACTCGACGCCCTTGAACACCGTCCCGAACACCTGATCGAACCGGTCATAGTGTTTCTCGTCCTTGACCAGCACCGCGCGCGACAGGTGATAAAAGGCCTCAACCTCGCGCCCCGCCACTTCGCGATCCATGGCCTCCATCAGATGGAGCCATTCCTTCATCGACACCGGAACCTTGGCGTCGCGCAGCGCGGTAAAGAATGGCAGGAGCATGAGAGGGATGTGAACCCGGATCAGTCGCGCCGCAAGATGAACTCGCGGTCGCGCCAGGCGCCGACGGGATAGTCGTATTCTCCAGCCTTCTCGAAGCCGTAGGCGGCGTAGAGGCGCTGGGCCTTGTCGTTGCCGCTCCAGACGCCGATCCACAGCGGTCCGTCCGTGTGGCTTTGCATCCAGTCCAGAGACAGCTTCAGCAGTCGGGTTCCTAGCCCCAGACCTTGCGCCGCCTTGGATACATAGAGCCGGCGCAACTCCATGTGCGACTGTCGAGCCTCGGGGTGGGGCAGGCCGTTGGGGCCGGCGTTAGCGAAGGCCAGCAGTTCGCCGTCGCGGTCGGCCACCCACCAGGCGCAGTCGGGCTCCGCCAACTTCTTCAGCGTCGGTTCCAGATCGAAACTGGCGTCCAGAAACGCGTTCAGGTCCGCCTCGGGATAGGGGATGCCGAACCCCTCGACGAAAGTGTCGATAAAGGTCTGGCGGCCCAGGGCGCCCAAGGCGGCGGCGTCTTCGGGGCGGCCAGGGCGGATCACGATCTCGGTCATGCTTCGGCTCTAGCGCGCGCCTTGGTGCGCGTCACGGGCGACAAGTCCAAAAGCCCGGCGTATCGTCGCTTCAATGTTCCTGCCGATCTTCACCCATCCGTCCATGCTGTCCCACGCGCCGGGCGCGGGCCATCCCGAAAGTCCCGAGCGGCTGAAGGCGGTGCTGGATGCTCTCGAGGATGCAGGCCTGGCCCGCGACCGCCGCGCCGCGACCCAGGCCGAGGTTGCGGACCTGGAGCGGGTGCATCCCGCCGCCTATGTCGCACGCCTGCTGGACGCCTCGCCGGTCGCAGGCATGGTTCAGTTGGATGCCGACACTGTCCTTTCGCCCGGCAGCGTGCCGGCCGCGCGGCTGGCGGCCGGGGCGGCGATCGATGCGGTGCGAGCCGTGGCGCGGGGCGAGATGGATCGCGCCTTCGCCGCCGTGCGCCCGCCGGGTCACCATGCCGAGCCGGATCGGGCCATGGGCTTCTGCCTGTTCTCCTCCGTCGCCGTCGCGGCGCGTGTGGCTCAATCCGAAGGGGTGGCGCGGGTGGCGGTGGTTGATTTCGACGTTCACCACGGCAATGGCACCCAGGCGGCGTTCGAAGACGACGACAGCCTGTTTCTGGCCTCCATCCACCAGATGCCGCTCTATCCCGGCACGGGCGCGGCGTCCGAGAGGGGCGTCGGCAATATCGTCAACGCGCCTGTCGCGCCCCATGCGGCGCGCGAGAACTGGCGCGCGATCTTCGCCGGCGGGTTGATGCCGGCGCTGGAATCGTTCCGGCCGGACCTGATCCTGATCTCGGCCGGTTTCGACGCCCACCGGCGCGATCCATTGGCGCATCAGTCGCTGGAGGCCGAGGATTTCGCCTGGGCGACGCGCGCGATTCTGGAAGTCGCGCGTCGGACCTGTTCGGGCAAGGTTGTGTCGGCGCTTGAGGGCGGTTACGACCTTGAAGGACTAGGCCGCTCTGCGGTCGCCCACGTCGCTGCGCTCGGGGAGGACTGAGGACGCCTAACGCCTTGAAACCAAAGGCCCGTCCGTTTGTCATGTCAGCCCCCGCCCTGTCCCTCGATTCGACCGAACCGTCCGTGTCCCCGCCTGACGCCGCGCCATCCGTCGGCGCGCTTGTCGCTGTCCGTCCCGGCGCCATCATCCTGACGCGTCACGGCGAGCCGGCCCTGTCGCGCAAATGTCTGATCTCTGCCCGCCAGTACGGCGACTGGTGGGCGAAGTATGAGATCGGCGGCCTGCTGGCCGGTCAGACGCCGCCGCCCGAACTGGTTGCGGCGGCCCAAGGGGCTGGGGCTATCTACGCCTCGACCCGTCAGCGCGCCCAGGAAACCGCCGCTGCTGTCGCTGCGGGGCGCGAGGTCATGGCCGACGTCATGTTCATCGAGGCGCCCCTGCCGCCGCCGCCGATTCCAGAATGGATCAAGCTGTCGCCCAAATGGTGGGGCGTGGTGTCGCGCTTCTGGTGGCACGCTTTCGATCACCACGGCGGCCAGGAAACCCGCGCCCAGGCCGAGGCGCGCGCCGATCAGGCGGCGCAAAAGTTGATCGCGCGAGCCGAGAGCGGTCAGGACGTGCTGGTCTTCGCCCATGGCTATTTCAACCATATGGTCGGGCGCGCGCTGAAGGCCGACGGCTGGAAGCTGGTTCAGAACCAGGGCTTCAAATATTGGTCGCAGCGTCGCTACGAGAAGCGATAGCCGCTTCTGACGTTGATGCGCCCCGCGCTCGCCTCTAGGGTTCGCGCCATGACCGATACCGCCGCCGCCATCCCCGCCGATCTCAGCTTCGAAGACGCCCTGAAGCGCCTTGAGACCATCGTGTCTCGCCTGGAATCCGGCCAGGCGCCGCTGGAGGAATCGATCGCGCTTTATGAAGAGGGCGCCAAGCTGAAGGCGCATTGCGAGGCGCGCCTGAAGGCGGCTCAACTGCGTGTGGAAAAGATCGTGGTCGGCCCGGACGGTCAGGCCAAGGGCGTCGAGGCGGCGTCGTTCGAATGATCCCTATGTCGTCTTCGAGCCTGGTCTGGAGCCGGTTCTCGTGAACCGGGTCATCGCCGCGAACTCGCCGGAACAGGCGGTGATCGATCGCGTGGCTGAGGTCGCCGATCTGGTCACGGTCGCGTTGGATGAACTGCTGCCGCGCGCCGAGGGCCCGGAATCCCGCCTGACCGAGGCGATGCGCTATGCGGCGCTGGGCCCCGGCAAGCGCTTGCGGCCGTTCTTCGCGCTAGAGGCCGCACGCCTTTTCGATATCGATGAGCGGTCGGTGCTCCGCGCCGCCTGCGCCCTGGAATGCGTTCACGCCTACAGCTTGGTTCACGACGACCTGCCGTGCATGGACGACGACGACGTGCGCCGGGGCCGGCCGACCGTTCACCGGGCCTATGATGAGGCGACGGCGGTGCTGGCCGGTGATGCGCTGCAGACGGCCGCTTTCGACATCATCCTGCATGAGGACACCCATGAGGATGCGGCCGTGCGTTGCGAACTGGCGGCGCGGCTGTCGCTGGCGTCCGGCGCGCGCGGCATGGCGGGCGGTCAGATGATCGATCTGCTGGGCGTGCGCGACGACCTGGGCGGCGTGGCGCGGATGCAGCGCCTGAAGACCGGCGCCCTATTCGCCTACGCCTTCGAAATCCCGCTGATCATCGCCGACGCCTCTGCCCAGCACCGCCATGCCCTGATCAGCTTCGCCCACGACGTCGGCTTGGCCTATCAGATCGTCGACGACCTGCTGGATGCCGAAGGCTCGGCCGAGGAAATGGGCAAGGCGGCCGGGGGCAAGGACGCAGCGCTGGGCAAGACCAACTTCGTCACCCTGCTGGGTCTGGAAGCGGCGCGGCAAAGGGTCGCGCATCTCGCAAACCAAGCCCGTTCGCATCTGGAGCCGTTCGGCGACGAGGCCGAAATCCTCAGGGCCAGCGTGGACTTTGTGCTAAAGCGCCGGTCCTGATACGAAACGTTGAAACGACCTGCGGGTTGATCGACCAGACTTTCCAAGGTTTTACGGCTGATGCCCGACACCCCGCTACTCGACACCGTCAAGACGCCCGCCGACACGCGGGACTTCGATATCGCCCAGTTGAAACAACTGGCGCAGGAGGTGCGGGCCGAAACGATCGACGCCGTATCCGTGACCGGCGGCCATCTCGGCGCGGGACTGGGCGTGGTCGAACTGACCACGGCGCTGCACCATGTGTTCGAGACGCCCAAGGACATCCTGATCTGGGACGTCGGGCATCAGTGCTATCCGCACAAGATCCTGACCGGACGGCGCGACCGCATCCGCACCCTGCGCCAAGGCGGCGGCCTGTCGGGCTTCACCAAGCGCAGCGAGAGCGAATACGATCCGTTCGGCGCCGCCCACGCCTCGACCTCGATCAGCGCCGCCCTGGGCTTCGCCGCCGCGCGCGACCAGAAGGGCGAGAAGAACCGCGTGGTGGCCGTCATCGGCGACGGCTCCATGTCGGCCGGCATGGCCTATGAGGCGATGAACAACGCCGCCGAGGCGACCAGCGGCCAGCTGATGGTCATCCTGAACGACAACGACATGTCGATCGCGCCGCCGGTTGGCGGGATGAGCGCCTATCTGGCCGGCCTGGTGTCGGGCGGCGCCTATCAGAACGTCCGCCGCCTGGGCAAGACGGTGGCCCAGCACCTGCCGCGCCCCTTCCGCAAGGCGGCCAAGAAGGCCGAGGAATACGCCCGCGGCATGGTCACCGGCGGCACCTTCTTCGAGGAGTTGGGCTTCTATTATGTCGGTCCGATCGACGGCCACGACATGGACAATCTGGTGCCGATCCTGAAGAAGGCGGCCGCCATCGAAGACCGCCCGGTGCTGGTCCACGTCGTGACGCAGAAGGGCAAGGGCTACGCTCCCGCCGAAAGCAGCGCCGACAAACTCCATGCGGTCGTCAAGTTCGACGTGGTCTCGGGCAAGCAGGCCAAGGCCATCTCCAACGCGCCCAGCTACACCAAGGTGTTCGGAACCGAGCTGATCAAACACGCCAAGGTCGACCCGTCGATCGTGGCGATCACGGCGGCCATGCCGTCGGGAACGGGTCTGGACCTGTTCGGCCAAGCCTTCCCCGAGCGGACTTATGACGTCGGCATCGCCGAACAGCACGCGGTGACCTTCGCGGCCGGTCTCGCGGCGGACGGCATGAAGCCAGTCTGCGCCATCTATTCGACCTTCCTTCAGCGCGGCTACGACCAGGTGGTCCACGACGTGGCGATCCAGTCGTTGCCGGTGCGTTTCGCCATGGACCGGGCAGGTCTGGTGGGATCGGACGGCGCCACGCACGCGGGATCGTTCGACATCGGCTTCATGGGCGCCCTGCCCGGCATGGTGCTGATGGCCGCCGCCGATGAGGCCGAACTGGCGGCGATGATCTCGACGTCCCTGGCCATCGACGACCGGCCCAGCGCCTTCCGCTATCCGCGCGGCGACGGCGTGGGCGTGGAGATCCCCGAACTCGCTGCGCCGCTTGAGATCGGCAAGGGCCGGATCGTGCGAGAGGGGACTTCGGTCGCCATCCTTAGCCTGGGCACCCGCCTGCAGGAATCGCTGAAGGCGGCGGACATGCTGGCCGCCAAGGGCGTGTCGGCCACCGTCGCCGACGCCCGCTTCGCAAAGCCGCTGGACGCCGATCTGATCCTGCGTCTGGCGCGCGAGCACGAGGCCCTGATCACGGTCGAAGAAGGCGCCATGGGCGGCTTCGGCGCCTTCGTGCTGCAACTGCTGGCCGAAAAGGGCGCGCTGGACGGCGGGCTCAAGATCCGCACCCTGAACCTGCCCGACGTCTTCCAGGACCAGGATGCGCCCATGGCGATGTACGCCCAGGCCGGCCTGAACGCCGAACACATCACCGCCGCCGCGCTTCAGGCCCTCGGCGTTTCCGCGAGCCAAGCCGTCCGCGCGTAAACGCGTCAGGCGCGGTCGCGAATTCGCATCGCGCCGCGTTCGCCGGTCTCGACCTCGAACCGGCCGGTCGCGCGGATCAGGTCTGACAGCTTGGCGTAGCCATAGGTGCGCTGATCGAAGTCGGGATGGGCGTTGCGCAGCCGATTGCCGATACCGCCCACCGCGACCCATCCGTCGCCGTCCTCGTCCATGTCGGCGATGATGGCCGCGATCAGGCGCGCGGCCTCGGACGGCTTGCGCTTGGTCGCCAGCGCTTCAGCGACGGGCGACTTGGCGCCGGCGTCGACCGGAACCGGCGCGATCAGGTTCTCTGTATAGATGAACCGGGTGCAGGCCTGACGGAAGCTTTCGGGCGTCTTCTGCTCGCCGAACCCGTAGACGTCGACGCCTTCCTCGCGGATGCGCGCCGCCAGTCGGGTGAAATCGGCGTCGGAAGACACCAGGCAGAAGCCGTCGAACCGCCCCGAATGCAGCAGGTCCATCGCATCGATGACCAAGGCGATGTCGCCCGAGTTCTTGCCCTTGGTGTTGGCGAAGTTCTGCTGCGGCTGGATGGCGAAACGAGCCAAGACCCGCGTCCAGCCGGCGATCTGCGGGCTGGCGAAGTCGCCGTATATGCGCCGCGCCGAGGCCTCGCCCAAGGTGGCGATTTCGCTGAAGAGCGCCTCTGCGATGCGGGCGGAAGCGTTCTCCGCATCGATCAGGACCGCGAGGCGAGGGGCCTTGTCGTCAGCCATGGCGGATGTCCTTTTCCTGCGCCGCCAATCTGCGGTGCAACGAACCCTACAACTGACCCATCGTATTGTCGTGATCCACGGCCTGTTTCTTCAGCCAGCCGACAAAAGCCGTCGCGCTGGGCGAGGGCGGCCGGTCGCGGGGCTGGACGACGTAGTAGGCGAAGCCGACCGCCTCGGACCCGTCAGGGAAGGGCGCGACCAGTCGCCCTGACGCCAGGTCCGCCTGGGCCAGGGTGCGTTTGGCCAGGGCCACGCCGCGCCCCGATATGGCGGCCTCGATCAACAGACCCGACTGGTTGAAACGCGAGCCTCGACGCGGGTCGGGGTGACGGATGCCCCGCGCCTTCAACCACATGGCCCAGTCCGGGCGGCTGGGATCGCCATCGTTGGACATGTCGTGCAACAGGGTGTGTCCGATCAGGTCGGCCGGTTTGCGGATCGGCTTTTCGCCATCCATCAGCGATGGGGCGCAGACAGGCAGAACCGTCTCGGTCATCAGCCGATCAACCGTAAGGCCGGGATAGTCGCCGGGACCGTAGCGCACCGCCAGATCGACCTTGCCCTCGCTCAGGTCCGCCGGCTCCATGTCTGCCGAGATCCACAGTTCGATCTCGGGATGGGCGGTGTGAAAGTCGTCCATGCGTGGCATCAGCCATTTGGAGGCGAAACCGGGCGCGACGCTGATCGACACTTGTTTGCGACGCGGGGGTTCGCGCAACAGGGCCGAGGCGTCCATCAGCCGCTCGAACCCCTCGCGCAGCAGCGGCACGGAGGAACGGCCCAGATCGGTCAGTTGCAGGCCCCGCGCCTCGCGCACGAACAGCGGCCCGCCGACGATGTCTTCCAAGAGGCGGATTTGCTGGCTGACCGCGCCCGGCGTCACTGACAGTTCGTCGGCGGCGCGCGAGAAGTTCAGATGCCGCGCGGCGGCCTCGAAGGCGCGCAGGGCGTTGAGCGGGAGCAGGGGACGGGCCATCGCGGATAGAAATCCTATCAGCGAGACAAAGGCAATCTGGTTTGCGGCTCTGGGCGGGGAAGACGAAGGTTCGCGCCCTGCCGTCGTCCCTGTTTCCTCTCCCGACGGCCCTGAAAGCAAGACGATGCGTGTATTCCTCGCCTCCATTCCGCTGGAGGCCGCAAAGATCGTGATCATCGGCGGCGGCGAGCCGGCGCTGGCCAAGCTGCGACTGTTTCTGAACACGCCCGCCGAGGTGGTGTGGTTCGCGCCAGACGGCGCGCCCCCCAAGATCGAGACGCCATTGACGGCGCCGGAACCGGTGCTGCGTGCGCCAGAGGCTGACGAACTGGCCGGCGCACGGCTGGTGTTCATGGCGCTGGACGACGCGGATGAACTCGTGCGGCTGGGCCATCTCGCACGGGCGGCGGGGGCTCAGGTCAATGTGGTGGACAAGCCGCATCTGAGCGATTTCCAGACCCCTGCCCTGATCGACCGCGACGAGGTCGTGATCGGCGTGGCGACCGGCGGATCGGCGCCCATTCTGGCGCGGGATATCCGCACGGCCATTGAGGGCGTGCTGCCCGCCGGACTGGCGAATGTGGCGCGGCTGGCGCGCGAGTTGCGCGATACGGTCAAGGCCAGCGTGCCGGACTTCATGGCGCGCCGTCGCTTCTGGGAGAAGGCCTTCCGGGGTCCGGCCGTGACGCTGGCGGCGGAAGGTCGGACGGCCGAGGCGCGGCGCGAGATGCTGCGCCTGCTGAACGTCGCCGCGCCGGAGACGGGCGTGGTCTATATCGTCGGCGCAGGGCCGGGCGACCCGGAACTGCTGACCCTGAAGGCGCTGCGGGTGTTGCAGGACGCCGACGTCATCATCCACGACCGTCTGGTGCCCGAGCCGGTGCTGGAGCGGGCGCGGCGCGACGCCAAGCGGCTTTATGTCGGCAAGGCGCGCGGTGAACATTCGGTGCCGCAGGATAAGATCGAGGCCCTGATGATTGCGGAGGCTCGCGCCGGCCACCGCGTCGTGCGCCTAAAGGGCGGCGACCCCTTCGTCTTCGGGCGCGGCGGCGAGGAACTGGACGCCATGCGGGCGGCCGGGGTCCCGGTCTTTGTCGTGCCGGGTGTGACGGCGGCCCTGGCCTGCGCGGCCTCGGCGGGCATTCCCCTGACCCATCGCGATCACGCCCAGGCCGTCACCTTCGTGACGGCCCAGGCCAAGTCGGCCGGCGTCGAGGCCGACTGGACGCGGCTGGCCGGAACGAACCACACCCTGGCCATCTATATGGGCACGGACCGAGCCGAGGAGACGGCTGCGCGCCTGATTGCGGCGGGTCGCTCGCCCTCGACGCCCGTCGCCATTGTCGAGAACGGCAGCCGCCCGGACGAGCGGGTTCTGACCGGGCGTCTGGACGGGCTGGGCGCCCTGGTGCGCGGCGCCGACCTGACCGGCCCGGCCCTGTTGTTCGTCGGCGAGACGGCGGCCTTCTCGGCGTCGGTCGAGACGCGGACGGAGGTCGCGGCGTGAAGATCGTGACCGCAAACCGCCTGTCGGACGGTCGCGTCATCTATGCAGGCATCGACAACCAGCCGGTCGAGCACATCGACCAGGCTTCGATGCTGGACGAGACGGCGGCCGAGGTCGTGCTGGCTGATGTCGCCGGGCGGCCGGACGTCTTCGTGAATCCCTATCTGTTCGACGTTCAGGACCGCACGCCGTCAGGCCGCGACCGACTCAAAGAGCGCATCCGCTCGGCCGGGCCGACCGTCGGTCACAGCGTCGTCGGAGGCGTGGGCTGATGTATCGCTATGACGAGTTCGACCACGCCTTGGTGCGTGAGCGGGTTGAGGAATTCTCAGACCAGGTGGCGCGGCGCGCATCCGGCGCCCTGACCGAAGACGAGTTCAAGCCGCTGCGGCTGATGAACGGCGTCTATCTGCAACTGCACGCCTATATGCTGCGCGTCGCCATTCCCTATGGGGTGATGAGCAGTCGTCAGATGCGCCGGCTGGCCCATATCGCGCGGACCTATGACAAGGGCTACGGTCACTTCACCACCCGCTGCAACATCCAGTACAACTGGCCGGCCCTGACCGACCTGCCGGCGATCCTCAGCGACCTCGCCGATGTCGAGATGCACGCCATCCAGACCAGCGGCAACTGCATCCGCAACACCACGACAGACGTCTTCGCCGGCGCCGCCGACGACGAGATCGAGGATCCGCGCCCTTGGTGCGAGATCATCCGCCAGTGGTCGACCATCCACCCGGAGTTCAGCTTCCTGCCGCGCAAATTCAAGATCGCGGTGATCGGCGCGGAGAAGGACCGGGCGGCCATCCGCACCCACGATGTCGGCCTGCAGATCGTGAAGGGCGATGACGGCGGAATGGCCTTCCGCGTCTTCGTCGGCGGCGGACAGGGACGTTTGCCCCATATCGGTCAGGAGATTGCTTCGGCGGTCCCGGCGGCGGACCTGCTGGCCTATCTGACCGCCATTCTACGGGCTTGGAACCTGCTGGGTCGGCGTGACAACATCCACAAGGCGCGGATCAAGATCATGGTCGCCTCGCTGGGCATCGAGGCCTTCCGCGAGGAGGTGGACAAGCATTACGCCACTTTGCGCCACGAGGACCTGCGCATCCCCGAGGACGAGGCCGCGCGCATTCAGGCCTATTTCGCCTCGCCGTTGTTCGAGGCCCTGCCCAAGACCAGCGCCCCATTCGACCGCGCCCTGCTGGCCGATCCCGACTTCGCCCGGTTCGCCCGCACCAACGTCCGCCGTCATCGCCAGTCTGGCTACGCCTCGGTGGTGGTGTCGCTGAAGCCCGTCGGCGGCGTGCCGGGCGACATCACGGCGGACCAGATGGACGCGGTGGCGGATCTGGCCGAGCGTTATTCGTTCGACGAACTGCGCGCCGCCTATGAGCAGAATCTGGTCCTGCCCCATGTGAAGCTGGACGACGTGCCGACTCTGTGGCGAGCGCTGCGAGAGGCGGGGCTGGCGACGGCCAACGCCGATCTGGCGACCGACGTGATCGCCTGCCCGGGCCTGGACTATTGCAGCCTCGCCAACGCCCGATCGATCCCGGTGGCCCAGGCCCTGTCGAAGCGGCTGGCCGATCTCGACTATCAGGAGAAACTGGGGCCCGTCCGGATCAACATGAGCGGGTGCATCAACGCCTGCGGCCACCACCACGTCGGCCACATCGGCGTCCTGGGCGTCGATCGCAAGGGCGAGGAATACTATCAGATCACCGTCGGCGGCTCCCCCGACGAACAGGCGGCGCTGGGCGATATCGTCGGCAAGAGCCTGCCGGCCGATGAGGTCGCGCCCGCGATCCAGCGGACCCTGGATCGCTACCTGAAAATCCGCGCCGAGGGCGAGCGGTTCATCGACACGGTGCGCCGTGTCGGACCCGATCCCTTCCGCGACGCCATTTATGAGACGCTCGATGCAACGGCTTGAGGGCATACAGAACGGGCTGCGCCTGTCGGTGACGACCCCACTGGAGGAGGTCGAGGCCGCCGCCGCGAGCGAAGACACGCTGGTGCTGGAGTTCGACGCCTTCCGCGACGGACGCGGCTTCTCGCTGGCGGCGGTGCTGCGAGAGCGCGGTTACGCCGGGCGGCTGATCGCGGCGGGCAAGGTCCTGCCGGATCAGGCGCGACACCTTCGGCGCTCGGGCTTCGACGCGGTGGAACTGACCGAGGGCGCGGACAAGGCGGCCTGGGACCGGATGGACCGGGCGTTCAGCGGCGCCTACCAGCCCGCCGTCGATCCCGCGCCGACGATCTGGCAGCGGCGGCGGGCGGCGTCCAACGACCGCGATCTGGGCGCGCTCGCCGAACAGCTGAATCGCGAGACGGCGGGCAAGGACGCGTCCGAAATCCTGAAGGCGGCGCTGGATCCGGCGCTGGGCCTGCGGGTCGGCGCCATCTCGTCCTTCGGCGCCGAATCCGCCGCCCTGCTGGACATCATCGCCGGCGAGGACAAGACCGTGCCGGTGGTGTTTTTGGAGACGGGCCAGCATTTCCTCCAGACCCTGTCCTATCGCACGCAACTGACCAAGGCGCTGGGTCTGACTGATGTGCGGCTGGTCACGCCGGATGCGGGCGAAAAGGCGACGTTGGATGCGCGCGATGACCTGTGGAAGACAGACGCGGACGCCTGCTGCGACCTGCGAAAAGTGCGGCCGCTGGCGCGGGCGACGGCGGGGTTCAATGCTCTGATCACCGGGCGGAAACGCTACCAATCCGCCACGCGGGCAAAGCTGAAGCCGTTCGAGGTGTTGGACGGAGTGCTGCGGATCAATCCCCTGGCCAACTGGGACGCCGACGACGTGGAGGCCTGGCTGGAGGAGAACGATCTGCCGCGCCATCCGCTGGTCGAGCAGGGCTATGCCTCCATCGGATGCTGGCCCTGCACCCGCGCGGTCCAGGACGGCGAAGACGCCCGCGCCGGACGTTGGTCGGGCATGGACAAGGTCGAGTGCGGCATCCACTTAGGGCCACGCCAGGCCGCCGCCTGATCCGCCCTGTTTCGACCTTCGCCTGAAAGCCTGACCTTGTCCGCTACGCCATCCGTCATCGACCTGATCGGCAATACGCCGCTGGTGCGCCTGAACCGCCTGTCCGACGCGACGGGCTGCGAAATCCTGGGCAAGGCCGAGTTTCTGAATCCCGGCGGCTCGATCAAGGATCGCGCGGCCCTGTCGATCGTGCGGGGCGCGCGGGCGTCCGGCGTGCTGAAACCCGGCGGGACGATCGTCGAGGGCACCGCCGGCAACACCGGCATCGGCCTGGCCTTGGTCGGGGCCGCCTTGGGGCATCCGGTCGTCATCGTCATTCCGCGCACCCAGTCGGAAGAGAAGAAGTCCGCCATCCGTTCTCTGGGCGCCCGCCTGGTCGAGGTAGACGCCGCGCCCTTTTCCAGCCCGAACCACTTCGTCCACTATTCCGGGCGTCTGGCCGCCGAGATGAACGACAGCGAAGAGGCCGGCGCCATCTGGGCCAATCAGTTCGACAACACCGCCAACCGCGAGGCGCATTACAACACGACCGGCCCCGAAATCTGGACGCAGACAAACGGTCAGGTCGACGCCTTGGTCTCGGCCGTCGGCTCGGGCGGGACCATCGCCGGCGTCGGCGCCTATCTGCGCGAGCAGAAGCCGGATGTGACCATCGCCCTGGCCGATCCAGCGGGCGCGGCCATGTTCAACTGGTTCACCAAGGGCGAGATGACGGGAGAGGGATCGTCGATCACCGAGGGGATCGGCGTGGCCCGCATCACCGGCAACCTGGAGGGCTTCAGGCCCGATTACGCCTATCGGATCGAAGACGCGGAGTTCCTGCCGATCCTGTTCGACCTGGTGAAGCACGAAGGCTTATCGCTGGGCGGATCGGCGGGGGTGAATATCGCCGGCGCGGTGCGGCTGGCGCGCGAGCTTGGCCCCGGCAAGACCATCGTCACCTGCCTGTGTGATCCCGGCTCGCGCTATGCGTCCAAGCTGTTCAACCCGGAATTCCTGCGGTCGAAGGGTTTGCCGGAGCCGGACTGGGCGTAGGCCGCACAGCCTATTTCGCCTTCTGCT
The DNA here is from genome assembly GCF_002500885.1 of Brevundimonas sp. UBA7838. Classification (NCBI taxonomy): domain Bacteria; kingdom Pseudomonadati; phylum Pseudomonadota; class Alphaproteobacteria; order Caulobacterales; family Caulobacteraceae; genus Brevundimonas; species Brevundimonas sp. UBA7838. The sequence continues at coordinate 8,968 of NZ_DLTK01000100.1, read as the reverse complement.
CCGCGATCCAGGCGTCCATCCGCTGGTCCAACAGCGCCAGCGGCAGCGGGCCCTCGACCAGAAGGGCGTCGTGGAAGGTGCGGATGTTGAACTTCGGCCCCAACTCCCGCTCGGCCCGCGCCCGGATCTCGCGCAGGCGGATTTCACCGATCTTGTAGGCCGTGGCCTGACCGGGCCAGCCGATGTAGCGTTGAAGTTCGGTCTCGATATTGTGCGGCGCGAGCGCCGAGTTGTCGCGGAAACAGGCGCGGGCCTGTTCCTCGGTCCAGCCCATCCAGTGCAGGCCGGTGTCCGCGACCAGTCGGCAGGCGCGCCACATCTCATAGGACAGGCGGCCGAACCGTTCGTAGGGCGTGCGGTAGAAGCCCATCTCCTCGCCCAGATATTCGGCATACAGGCCCCAGCCCTCGGTATAGGCGCTGACGTTGGCCTGGCGGCGGAAATAGGGTTGGCCAGGCGCCTCCTGCTGCAAGGCGATCTGGAGGTGGTGGCCTGGCACGGCCTCATGCAGGGTCAGGGCGGGCAGTTCGTACAGCGGACGCTGATCCAGCTTGGACGTGTTGACGATGTAATGGGCGGCGACGCCGTTCTGCATCGACCCGCCGCTGTAGCGGCCGGTGGTGTAGTTTTCCTCGATCTGCGGCGGCACGGGCTGCACGTCGTAGGTCAGGCGGGGCAGGGTGGCGAACAGGGGCGGCAGGCCGCCATCCGCACGCTTCGCCATCTCCGACGCCTGCTGCAACAGGGCCTCGCGGCTGGTCGCATAGAACTGAGGATCGGTGCGCAGGAAGTTCAGGAAGCCGGCGAAGTCGCCGGTCCAGCCCGACGCCTTCATCTCCACATCCATACGGGCGCGGATGCGCGCGACCTCGTCCAAGCCGATCTGGTGGATCTGGTCCGGCGTCAGGTCGGTCGTGGTGTGGCCGCGCACCAGATAGGCGTACAGTTCCTTGCCGCCGGGCCGGTTACCGATGCCCGGCTGGACCGGCGCCTTGGGCAGGTAGTCGCTTTCGAGGAAGGCCAGCCAAGCCCGGCGCGCCGGAAGGATCGTTTCCGAAACCGCCGCCGTCGCCTCTGCCGTCAGGCGATCCTTATCCGCTTGAGACACTGTCGAGGGCAGGGTCGACAGGGGCTTCAGCAGCGGCTCGGCGTCCGACTTGATCGCCACATCGTTTCGCGCCAGCGTCAGGGCGCTTTCTGTCACGGACCGGGCCTGGACCAGGCCGGTGTCCAGGCCGCGTCGGGCGTTGGCGGTCGTCTGGGCGTAGATTTGGCCGAAGCCCCGGACACGCTTGATGTAGGCCTCGGCCTCCGCGACCGAGTTCAGTCGCGTGCTGCCGCCGACATAGAGCGCCCAGGTTCCAGGGCCGCCTTCGGAGTCGAACGCCAGGCGGCTGGTGTCGTAGTCCAACCCTTCCAGGCTGCGGTTAAGCGTATAGAGCAGGAAGGCGTGGTTGATGCCGCCGGCGTGGGAAAGACTTGCCGGGTTGATGGCCGTCAGCCGTCGCACGAACCCTTCCAGCGGCGCGCGCTGGGCCAGTTCAAACTCACGCGACAGATCAGGCACCCGGCCCATCGCCTCGACATCGCCCTCTCCGCCGGCCGAGATCGGATCGACCGACTTCAGATAGGTCTCGTAGTCGGCGATGACGGCGTTCAGCGCGGCGTCTGCCGGCGCGGTTGCGACGGCGGCGGGCGGCGTTTGCGCGACGGCCATGATCGGCGACCCGGCCGCAAGCATGGCCGCAATCGCCAGATAAGAAATCTTCATGACGCCCCTCCTGTCAGGAGCGGCACGCAAGCCGAGCAGAGCCGATGCGTCAACCGCAGACGGTGAAGAACCGCTCGATTTGCACCTTTGCGGCGGGATGGGCGGCGTAGACGTGACGTTCGTCGTCAGCCCAGGCGGCGATCCAGCCCAGACGGCGGAAGCGTTGGAAGACCGGATCCTTGGTCTTGGCCTGAGCCGTCAGCAGTTCGCCGTCATGCACGGCAGCAGGCTCAGATGCGGCGCGATAGCGCTCGGTGTCTCCGCCGGATTCCAAGTAGATTTCGCGGCCCGGCTTGTCGCTGGAGGCCGTCAATTCCAGCGCGCTCGACCCCACCTGGCAGGCGAGCCGAAGTTTGACTTCGTCGCTATTGGCGACGCCGTAGGCCAGCATGGCCTCCTGCCCATCGGTGTTCAGGAACCAGTCGTAACCGGGCGTGGGCGCCGGCGCCGATGCAGTCGCCGCAGAGCCGGCGGCGGGCATCGGAGCCTGGGTCGCGCAAGCGGCGAGCGCCGAGCCGGCGATCAAGGCTGATATCAAGCGAAGACGCATGCGTAAGTTCCTCAGCCGGCGCAGCGATCGGCGAAGCGACGCAGCTTGGCCATGTGCGGACGTTCGACGGTGATCGTGCTGGTGTCGTCGCCGACGGTGATCGTCATCCGGCCGTTCGCGACGAAGGCGGAAAAGGCGGGGTGGTCGACGGGGATCGCCGTCTCCAGCTTGCCGCCACGCCCGACGCGGGCCTCGCTGGTGGCCGTCGACCCGCCCGAGGTGATGCGCGCAAATCCGGCGGACGCATCCTCGCCATAGACCGCGACCGAGACCGCGCCCGAACCCGGCAGGCATTGCAGCGTCGCGCGCAGGCTGGCGGTGTCGGGGATGTCATTGGCCAGCACCATCGGTCCCTCGCCCTCGTACAGGCTCCAGGTCCAGCCTGCGGCGGGCGCAGTCTGTATCGCGGCCGCCATCAGGGCGGAGAGTATCAGCATCATGTGTCAGCCCCCGCCGAGGACGCGCAGCGCCGCGTCGTCTTCAATGTCGTCAGGCGCGGCTGGAACCGCAAGAGATCAGACGACCGCATTCACTCTGAACGCGGTTATCCCTCAGCAGTTCACGCAGCGGGGTCAGCTCGCGTCAGAACGGGCTGAAGCGTTCCGCCAGCGCCTGTCCGACAGGCGGGGCCTGGACGCGGCTGACGTCGCCACGACCGCCGTAGGAGATGCGCGCCTCGGCGATCTGGGTGTGGTTAATGGCGTTGGCCGATGAGATGTCCTCGGGGCGGACGATGCCGGCGACGGTCAGTTCGCGGACCTCGCGGTTGGTGCGCACTTCCTGCCGACCCTGGATCACCAGATTGCCGTTGGCCAGGACGTCGGTAACGACGGCCGCGATGGTCAGCGACACCTTCTCGGCGCGGGTGACCGAACCGTTGCCCGACGATTTAAGATCGCCTTCCATGCCAACCATCTTCGACGGATCGAAGCCGCCGGGGAAGGCGCGGCCCAGGCTGCTTTCCAGGCCGAACAGATTGCTGACGCCGGCATTGATCTCGTTGGAGCGCGAGCGCTGGGTCGAGTTCTGGGTCTGGGCGCGATCGTCGATGTCGATCTTGACCGTCAGGATGTCGCCAATATGGCGCGCGCGCTGGTCGCCGAAGAAGGTGCGGGCGCCCGTGCGCCACAGGCTGTTGGCGCTGGCTGGCGCGGTCTCGCGCGCAGGCAAATAGGCTTGCTGCGCCGGGATCAGGGCGGCCGGATAGCCGATGGGGGCCAGTTCCGGACCGCGCACCGTTTCGGCGACGGTCGAGCAGGCGGCGAGCGGGGCGAGGGCGGCGAGGATCAGGACGGCTTTACGCATGACTTGGATTCCCTAGCGGGCAGCGAACTGTTGGGGATTGGCGCGGGCCATGTCGGCGCCGGGGCCGGCGATGGCCTGGCCGGGACCGGAGGCGACCGCATCGATGACGCGGTTGGAGGTGGTGTTCATGATGGCCACTGGTTCGCCCAGACCGGCGCTGCGCATGGCCTTGCCCATGACGGCCAGGTTCACGCCGCCGACCTGATAGGTGACGCGCACCATATCGTTGCGGGCGATGACCTGCGGCGCGGCACCGGGACGATAGGCGGCGCGGGCGATAGGTTGGGCAGCCTGGACGGCGTCCGTCGGCGCGGCCTCGGCCACGGTCTGAACGGGTCCGGCCGAACGGCGCACGGCGACGCGGCGCAGGCCGTTGGGATTGCTCCAGTCAAGGCCCGCCTGACGCGCCTGGGCCTGAAGCTGACCGGCGTCCAGCACGACCGAGGGGCCGACGCGTTCGGCGACGGCGACATTGGCTGCGGCGCCCGCGCCCTCGAAGATGTCGCCCAGGGTGACGCGACCGTCGTCGTCCACGGGGTTGGCGCGCAGCACGACCGGGTTGGCGAGGGCAGCGCCGGCGAAGGCGCTGATGGCGGCGGCGAGCAGCAGGGAACTGATCATGGTCATGGCCCTAGCCCTTCACTTGCGAGGCGACGGACAGCATCTGGTCGGCGGTGCTGATGACCTTGGAGTTCATCTCATAGGCGCGCTGCGCCACGATCAGGGCGCTGATCTCTGCTACCGCGTCCACGTTCGACGCCTCGGTGTAGGACTGCATGATCTGGCCGTAGCCCGCGTCGCCGGGCGTCCCGACGATCGCCGGCCCGGATGCGGCGGTTTCCAGCAGCAGGTTGTCGCCGATGGCTTCCAGACCGGCTTCGTTGAAGAAGCTGGCCAGTTCGATCTGCCCGACCGTGGTCGGGGCGGGCTGTCCGGCCTGGGTCACTTGAACCAGACCGGTCTTGGAGATCGATACCTTGGTCGCGTCCTGCGGGATGGTGATCGCCGGTTCCAGCAGATAGCCGTCGTCGGTCACCATCTGGCCTTCTGGATTGACCTGCAGATTGCCGGCGCGGGTGTAGGCCTTTTCGCCAGAAGGCAGGCTGATCTGGAAATAGCCCTTGCCGTCGATGGCCATGTCGTACGGGTTGCCGGTCGCCTGGGGCGTGCCCTGTTCGGTGATCCGATAGACGGCCCCGGCCTTAACGCCTGCGCCGATCTGGATGCCGGTCGGGACCACGGTTCCGGAGGCCGAGGACTGGGCCCCCATGCGTTCGACGTTCTGATAGAGCAAGTCCTGAAACTCGGCGCGCTGCTTCTTGAAGCCCACCGTGTTCATGTTGGCGATGTTGTTGGAGATGACCTCCACGTTCAGCTGCTGGGCGGCCATGCCCGAGGCTGCGGTTCTCAGAGCGCGCATGTTCCGGCTCTCCCTTAAGCGGCCTTGCCGAGGCGCTCGACGGCGCGACGGCTCAGGTCTGTGGTGTTTTCGATCAGCTTGGAAATGCTCTCGTAGGCGCGGCTGATCTCGACGAGATTGGTGATTTCGATCAACGGATTGACGTTGGAAGACTCCAGCGAGCCCTGATGAACCTGGGCGTCGGCGGCCTCGATCGGCTGGGCGTTGGACTTATTGCGGTAGAGGCTGTCGCCGCCCTTTTCGAGCACGCCCAGCGTATCGAAACGCACGACCGACAGCCGGCCAGTGACCTGTCCGTTCTGGGTGATGGTGCCGTCGGCCCCGACGCTGGGCGCGCCAAGCGCGGGGTCCAGCACGATCTCCGCGCCTCCGCCAAGGACGGCCTGACCCTGTTTGGTGGTCAAACGACCTTCCGGATCCAGGGTAAAGGCGCCGTCGCGGGTGTAGGCCTCGCCGTTGGCGCCATCACGCACGGTAAAGAAGGCGCCCTCGCCGGAAATGGCGAAGTCCAGCGAGCGGCCGGTTTGCTGCATGGAGCCCTGGCCGAAGTCGCGACCGACGCCATTGTCCAGCACGAAGCTGGCCGACGGGCGGATCGAGTCGTTGCGCGCTCGCTGACCGATCTCGGTTCCGAGCATCAGCTGCTCGACCTTGAAGCCGGTGGTGTTGGCGTTGGCGACGTTGTTGGCCACGATGTCCAGCTCGCGACGCAGCGTCATCTGGCGTGACAGTCCGATATAGGCGGCGTTTTCCACGAGAGGCGTGCTCCTTCGCCTCAGCCTCTCGCAACGGCCGTGCCAACAGGGTTAATTCAGGCGGAATGCGGGTTTGAGCGGGATCGGGTCGCTTCCAACCCGGCAAATCCTGCCCATTGTAAACGTCGCGTTAACCAAACCGGACGATCCTCATCATGAGAAAGTCTCCGGGGCGCGCGCATGTTCAAGTTCGGCAAGAAGAAGGGTGCGCCTGCGGCCGACGCCGACGCCAACCTGCCGGCCGTGACCGAAGACGAGGCCGCCGACGGTGATGCCGCCGCGCCCAAGAAGAAGAAAATCCCGCTGCTATTCATCATTGCGCCGGTCGCGTTGCTGGTGCTGGGCGGCGGGGGAGCGGCGGCCTTCTTCATGCTGAAGCCCAAGCCCGCCGAAGCGCACGGCGCCGAAGCCGAAGCCGGCCACGGAGAAGAGAAGGCCGACAAGAAGGCCGAGGGCAAGGAAGAGAAGAAGGAAGGCGGCGGTCACGGCGGCGGCGGCAAGGAAGGCGAGGCCGATCCCGCGCTGGGCGTCATTTCTGAAGGGCCGGACGGCGTCACCTTCTACACCCTGCCCGACATGGTGATGAACATTCAGTCGGACGGCCCGCGTCCGGCCAATATGAAGTTGAAGCTGACGCTGGAGATGCAGGACGCCGAGGTCGCGAGCCATCTTCAGGAGGAAATGCCACGTCTGCAGGACATGTTCACCAGCTTCATGCGCGAACTGCGCCCTGAGGACCTCAGCGGCTCGGCCGGCACCTATCAGCTGCGCGCCGAGATTCTGCGCCGCGTCAATCTGATCGCCGCTCCGGGCAAGGTCGACGCCGTGTTGATCGAAGAAATGCTGGTGCAATAGGCATGACCGACGCGGCGCAACTCGATCCGTTCGGCGGTCTGGGCGATCCTGGCGACGCCCTGTCCGAACGCGTCCTGAACCAGGATGAGATCGACAGCCTGCTGGGCTTCGACCTGGGCGACGACGACGGTTCCGAACGCTCGGGCATCCGGGCCATCATCAACTCCGCGCTCGTCAGCTACGAGCGTCTGCCGATGCTGGAGATCGTGTTCGACCGCCTGGTGCGGTTGATGACGACCAGCCTTCGCAACTTCACCTCCGACAACGTCGAAGTCAGCCTGGACAATATTTCGTCGATCCGGTTCGGCGACTATCTGAACTCAATCCCGCTGCCGGCCATCCTGGCGGTGTTTCGCGCCGAAGAGCTGGACAACTACGGCCTGCTGACGGTCGATTCCAACCTGATCTATTCGATCGTCGACGTGCTGTTGGGCGGTCGTCGCGGCACGGCGGCGCTGCGCATCGAAGGCCGGCCCTATACCACCATCGAGCGTGTGCTGGTGCAGCGGATGGTCGAGGTCGTGCTGAACGACGCGCGCCAGGCGTTCGAGCCCCTGACCCCGGTTCACTTCAACCTGGACCGGCTGGAGACCAATCCGCGCTTCGCCGCCATCGCGCGTCCCGCCAACGCCGCCATCCTGATCAAGCTGCGGATCGACATGGAGGATCGCGGCGGCCGTATCGAGCTGCTGCTGCCCTATGCGACGCTGGAGCCGATCCGCAAGATGCTGCTGCAGCAGTTCATGGGCGAGAAGTTCGGCCGCGACAACATTTGGGAAGGCCACTTGGCCACCGAGATCTGGACGACCGAGACCGAAGTCCGCGCGGTCCTGGACGAACAGCAGATGCCCCTGTCCAGCGTGCTGAACCTCAAGGTCGGCGACACGATGATGCTGAACGCCACGCCGGATTCCGAGGTTTCGATCCGCGCCGGCTCCATTCCGCTGACCACCGGCCGCATGGGTCGCAAGGGACAGCACATCGCCATACGCGTCGAAGGGCCGGTCAATCCGGAAGTCGCCGCCCGCCTGGGAGTGAACGTCTGATGGCCGGAATGATCATGGACGGCGTGCTGATGGTGCTGCTGATCGCGGCGGTCGGTTACGGCATCAAGCTGGAACGCAAGCTGGCCGCCCTGCGCGCCGGACAGCTGGCCTTCGCCCAGGCCGTCACCGAACTGAACGCCGCTGCGGGGCGCGCCGAAAACGCCCTGGCCACCCTTCGGGCCTCGGGCCAGGAAACGGATCTGCTGCACGACCGGATTATCAAGGCGCGTGAGGTCAAGGCGCAGCTGGAAACCCTAATCGCCCGCGCGCCGGCCATGGCGCCGGTGCGGATCGTCGAGGAAGAGCCCGTCCGCCGCGCGCCCCCGGTCGCCCTCGCTCCGACCCCGGCCGCGACCGAAGACGAGGAGCGGGCCGAGCGTATGGCCGCCCTGGCGCAACGCATCCAGGGACTGGCCAGTCCCGCTTCGAACCGTCGCAACGAAGCCGTCGCCCCCGCCGGGCGCGACAATGTCGCCGCCATTGTTCAGGCCCTGACGGCCGGACGCTCCGCTAACCATTCCGCCAAACAAAGCCTCAACGCCGCGCGTCGTAATCTCGACGACGACCTGTTCGCCGCCTGAGTTCGGAACCCCATTTCATGGCCCGCCTTCCTCGCATCCTGCCCCTGATCGCCATCGCCATCGGCGGGGTCGTCGCCGTGCGCGCCGTCGGCGTCGCGCCTGGCCTGTTCGACGGGGCCAAGGCCTGGGCCGAGGAGGCGGTTCCCGCTGCGGCCGGCGCGCCCCCCAAGCCGGCCTTGCCCGGCACCTGTTCCGCCTTGTCTCCCGAACAACTGGCCCAGCAGGCCGGGATTTCGCCGGCCGAGCTGAAGATCATCCAGTCGTTGTCGCAGCGCCGCGCGGCGCTGGACGCACGTGATCAAGACTTCGCCACCACCCTGCCGCTGATGGTCGCCGCCGAGCAGAAGCTGGACGCCAAGGTCAAGGCGCTGGAAGCCTTGAAGGCCGAGATGAAGCAGATGCTCGGCCAAGTCGACGAGCGCGAGAAGGCCGAGATCGATCGTCTGGTTCAGGTCTATTCCGCCATGCGTCCCAAGGAGGCCGCCCCGGTTATGGCCGCGTTGGAGGACCGGGTGCGCCTGCCGGTCGCCGCCGCCATGCGTCCGCGCACCCTGGCCGCCATTATGGCCCAGATGAGCGCGCCGCAAGCCAAGGAACTGACCGAAAAGCTCGCCGCCCGGTTCCAGGCCCAGCAGATGGCCGCTCGCGCCGCCGCCGCCGAAGCCACGCCCCCTCCGGCCGCGAC
>NZ_DLTK01000102.1:0-15892 GCF_002500885.1 Brevundimonas sp. UBA7838 | reverse complement strand
GCGGCCTCGGCGACGGCGGCGACGACCAGGGCGGCGACGAACCACCAGATCAGGTCGCCGAGGTCGCCAGCCCGCAAACCCTGGACGAAGTGGACGAAATAGGCGCCCCAGACCAGGACGCCGACGATCAGACTGATCCACAGGTGGATTTTGCGCATCGCTCAGTCCTCCAACCCGACCATGGCGGCCAGTTTCCGCACCGTGTTCCAGTTGCGGCCGGTGCCGACGCCGATCAGGCGCGGCTGGGCCTTTTCCGCCATCTTGGAGCGACCCAGGCCGTCGGGGTGCCAGAAGAACAGGTCGCCGCCGGCCGGCTCGACCCGCTCGTCCCCCGCCGCGAAACCACGCAAGGCCTCCACCGCCCCATCCTTGATCCCGGCCTTCATCACCATTACCAGCAGTTTGGAGCCGTCGATCCCGGCCTGATCCGCGAACGGATTGGCGGCCATCAGCGCTTTCCATTGCGCGGGCGTGCGCACGATCACCTCGATGGGGCGTCCGAAATGGGCGGCGATGCCCTGCTCCAGCCGCGCCTCGACATCGGCCGGTTCGGCGTCGCTCTCGACGATCAGATTGCCGCTGGTCAAGAGGGTGCGCGGATTGGCGAAACCGGCCTCGACAGCGATGGCCTTCAGTTCGTTCATGAGAATCTTGACCCCGCCGACGTTGACGCCGCGCAAGAGGCAGATGCGGTCGCTCATCGGCTTACCTCTTCTGGCAGGAGGGGCAGTAGAAGGTGGAACGGCCGCCCTGGACGATGCGGGCGACGACGCCGGTGCATTTGTCGCCACGACACGGTTCGCCCTCGCGGCCATAGACGTCGAACCGGTGCTGGAAATAGCCCTGGCCGCCCTCGGCGTTGGCGAAGTCGCGAAGGGTCGAGCCGCCCGCCGCAATGGCGTCGTTCAGGACGTTTCGGACCTCGGTCGCCAGACGCTCCAGCCGCGCCTTCGACACCGATCCGGCCGCGACCAGGGGCGAAATGCGGGCGCGGTACAGGGCCTCGCAGACATAGATATTGCCCAGGCCGGCGACGATCCGCTGATCCAGCAGACTGACCTTGATGTTCTGTTTCTTGCCCGCGAAGGCCTCGACCAGATGGGCGCCAGAAAAGCGGTTGCCCAGAGGCTCGGGCCCCAGGCCGGCGAACCAGGGATGGGTCTCGACCTTGTCGCTGGAGATCAGGCCCATGAAGCCGAACCGACGCGCGTCGGCGTATCCGATGCGGGTCGCCGCCCCATCGCGGATGGCGCAGCCGCTGAAATGCTCGTGCTTGCCGGCGATGGGCGCGGCCTCCTCGAACTCGCCCAGAAGGGTTCCGTCCAGGGTGAAGCGGCCGGTCATGCCCAGATGGGTGATCCAGGTCTCGCCGGTGGACAACGGCATCAGCAGATATTTGGCCCGCCGGTCGATCCGCAGGACCGTCGCCCCCTCCAGCCGTTCGACGAAACGCTCGGGGAAGGGAAATCGCAGGTCGGGCCGGTTGATCCGGACCCGTGACAGCCGCGCGCCCTCCAGCACCGGCGTCAGGCCGCGTCGGACGGTTTCGACCTCGGGAAGTTCGGGCATGAGCCGGTCCTAGCCCGTCCGGCTCGCGGGGCCAAGCGGCGGGGGCGCCCGCATCTGACCGCGACCAGTTGCCGCCTGCGACAGAATGCGCTTACGTCCGCGCAAACGTGGGACCTCGCATATGACAGACGCCGCCGCCGCCCCCAAGGGTCGGCTAGAACTGACGCTCCGCGCCCTGGTGCTGGGCTGCCTGCTGGCGGTGATCTTCACCGCCGCCAACACCTATCTGGGCCTGCTGGTCGGCCTGACCTTCGCCTCGGCCATTCCGGCGGCGGTGATCTCGATGGCGGTGCTGCGGGCGTTCCGCACCTCGACCATCTGGGAGAACATGACCGTCCAGACCGTGGCCTCGGTCGGTGGGGCCATGAGTTCGATCATCTTCGTCCTGCCGGGCCTGGTGATGATCGGTTGGTGGCTGGAGTTTCCGTTCTGGCAATCGGTGGCGATCTGCATCCTGGGCGGCGTGCTGGGCGTGACCTTCTCGATCCCGCTGCGCCGGGCGCTGGTCGTCAACGGCGGCCTGCCCTACCCCGAAGGCGTCGCCGCCGCCGAGGTGCTTAAGGTCGGGTCGCGCGGGGCCGAACAGACCGAAAGCGCGGTGCGCGAGAACAAGTCGGGCCTGTGGGTCGTGGTCGCCGGTGCCGTGGTGTCGTCAGGCTACGCCCTGCTGGTCGCGGGTCGGGTCTTTGCGGGCGAAGCGGCCAAGTTCTTCAAGCTGCCGGCCGCGCTGGGCGGCGGGGCGACGGGCATGGGCTTCGGCATGCAGTTCGCCTTGCTGGGCGCCGGTCACCTGATCGGCCTGACGGTCGGTCTGGCGCAGCTGTTCGGCCTGGTGCTGGCCTGGGCCATCGCCGTGCCGATCCTGACCAGCCCGGACACCATCGCCTGGCTGACGGCGCACGGCATTCCGTCGATCGCCTCGACCCTGCCCGCCGGCGCGCCGGCCGAGGAGCTGGCGACAACCGTCTGGGCGCGCGAGGTGCGGTTCATGGGTGCGGGCGTCATCGGCGTCGCCGCCATCTGGACCCTGATCAAACTGGCCGGTCCGCTGATCGGCGGCCTGACCTCGGCGCTGGCCGCCAACGCCAAACGCGCCCACGGCGAAGTGCTTGAGCGCACCGAACAAGATTTGCCCATCAAACTGGTGGGCGGCGTTTCGGTCGCCTGCCTGGTCGGCATCGCCGGCCTCCTGGCCTGGTTCGCCCAGAGCGCCCCGGCCCTGGCGGGATCGACACCGCTGCTGGTGATCGGCGGCCTGGTCTATGTGGTGTTGATCGGCTTCGCCGTGGCGGCCATCTGCGGCTATATGGCCGGTCTGATCGGTTCGTCGAACAGCCCCGTGTCGGGCGTCGGCATCCTGGCCATCGTGATCGCCTCCCTGTTGATGCTGGGTGTCATGGCCATCGCCGGCGTGCCGGCCGATCCGTCGATCATCGCCTTCGCCCTGATCGTGACGGCGGTGGTCTTCGCCGTCGCCGTCATCGCAAATGACAACCTTCAGGACCTAAAGACCGGCCAGCTGGTCGAGGCCACGCCGTGGCGTCAGCAGGTGGCGCTGATCGTCGGCGTCGGCGCCGGCGCCCTGGTGATCCCCTTCATCCTGAACCTGCTGAACCAGGCCTTCGGCTTCGAAGGCGGCCCGCCCGCCATCGTGGAAGGCGCCAAGACCCTGGCCGCCCCGCAAGCCACCCTGATCTCGGCCCTGGCGCGCGGCGTCATCGGCGGCGACCTGCGCTGGGACCTGATCGGTTTGGGCGCGGCGATCGGCGTGGTCATCATCGTGCTGGACGCGGTCGTGTCGAAGGCGACCAAGGGCAAGGTCAAGCTGCCGCCGCTGGCCGTCGGCATCGGCTTCTATCTGCCGGCTGCGGTCACCACCATGCTGGTCATCGGCGCCGTCGCCGGCTGGATCTACGACAAGGCGGTCTCGTCCACCCGCTACGCCGACGTGGCGCGGCGGATGGGCGTGCTGCTGGCCTCGGGCCTGATCGTGGGTGAAAGCTTGTTCGGCGTCTTCACCGCCGGCGTCATCGTGGCGACCCGGGACGACGCGCCCTTCGCCATGCTGCCCGAGGGCTCGGCCTGGCCGGCCATGCTGGCGGGCATCGTCGGCTTCGCTGTCGCGGTGTTCGGCTTGTACGCCTGGACGCGCAGCCGGGCTTCGAAGGTCTAGGGGCGGACTGGCGCCTCTCCCTCCCCTGCGGGGGAGGGTGGCTGAGCCGAAGGCGAAGCCGGGTGGGGGCGGCAGGGCGACACGTCGCAAGTCTGTCTTAGGTTGAACAGGTGCGGCCTTGCCGGCCGCCCCCACCCGGTCGCTAGCGCGACCACCCTCCCCGGAACGGGGAGGGAAAAGCTGGCTCAGGCGCGCGTCGCGACCATCATATAGTTGATGCCCGCATCGTCGGTCTGGCTCCATCGGTCGTGAAGCGGGTCGTAGTTCAGGCCATAGGGGCCCTCGACCGTCACTGGCTCTGCGGCCAGCATCGTGCGGATTTCGTCGGGCTTCAGGAACTGGCGCCAGTCGTGGGTGCCGGCCGGCACCCAGCGCAGGATGTATTCCGCCGCCACCTTGCCCAGGGCCAGCGACTTCAGCGTGCGGTTCAGGGTGGCGACCATCATCACCCCGCCCGGCCGGACCAGACGCGAACAGGCGCGCACGAAGGCTTCAGGGTCGGCGACGTGTTCGATCACCTCCATCGTCAGGACGACGTCGAACGGCCCCGCCCCTTCCGCCTCAATCTGTTCGACCGTGGCGGCGCGATAGGCGATATCCAGGCCGACCATGTCGGCGTGGGCGCGGGCCGTGCCGATGTTCTCGGAAGAGGCGTCGATGGCGGTGACCTCAAAGCCCATCCGCCGCATCGGCTCGGCGATCAGTCCGCCGCCGCACCCCACGTCCAGCAGGGTCAGACCTTCGAAGGGCGCCCGCGCCTTGGGATCGCGGCCCAACCGCGTGCAAAGCTGTTCGCGGATCAGCGCCAGCCGCGCCGGGTTGAAGCGGTGCAGCGGCGCGAACGGCCCATGCGCGTCCCACCATTCGGCCGCCTGGGCCGAGAAGCGCGCCACGTCGGCGGGGTCGATCGATGCGCCGAACGCCGTTTCGGACGAATTTTGCGAAAAACCATGCCCCTGTTGGGGTAGGCGAGACGGAGCGGCGCCGTTAGAAGCGGTCATGACGCGAGGGATGAACCTTCGCGCCCTTTCACGCAAGCAGGGGGCGGAACGCCACGATGACGCGGCCCGATACGACACGACTGGTGATGAAGTTCGGCGGCACCTCGATGGGCGACCTCGAACGCATTCGCCGTGCGGCGCGGATCGTTGCGGCCGAAGTCTCGGCGGGCAAACAGGTCGCCGTCGTCGTCTCCGCCATGGCGGGCAAGACCAATGAACTCGTCGCCTGGACCGACGGCGCCGGACCGGCCGCTGCAGGCCTGCCGCTCAGCGACGACGAATATGACGTGGTGGTCGCCTCGGGCGAACAGGTGACCTCGGGCCTGTTGGCCGCGACCCTGCGCAACATGGGCTTCAACGCCCGCTCGTGGATGGGCTGGCAGGTGCCGATCCTGACCGACGACGCCCACGCCCGCGCCCGCATCATCGACATTCCTGGCGAAAAACTGGGCGCCGCCGTCGACGGCGGCGAGATCGCCATCGTGCCCGGCTTCCAGGGCGTGACGGCGGACGGCAAGATCACGACCTTGGGGCGCGGCGGTTCAGACACCTCGGCGGTCGCCGTGGCGGCGGCCCTGGGCTGCCCCTGCGACATCTATACCGACGTGGACGGCGTCTATACGACCGACCCGCGCATCGAGAACCGCGCGCGCCGCCTGGCCAAGGTGTCCTACGAAGAGATGCTGGAAATGGCGTCCTTGGGCGCCAAGGTGCTGCAGACCCGCTCGGTCGAGCTGGCCATGGCCAAACAGGTCCCGGTCCGCGTCCTTTCAAGCTTTATCGAACCCGACGCGAATGGCGTCATGCCCGACAAGGGTGGAACCCTGATCTGCGACGAGGAGGAGATCGTGGAAAAACGTATCGTGTCCGGTGTGACCATGAGCCGTGACGAGGCCCGCATCACCCTGCTGGGCCTGTCCGACCGGGTGGACGCCCCCGCCGACGTCTTCACACGCCTGGCTGAGGCCAACGTCAACGTCGACATGATCGTGCAGAGCCAGTCGCGCACCGCCGGAACGGTCAACCTGACCTTCACGACCGGCCGTCGCGACGCCGTGCGCGCCGCCGACCTGATGACCGCCGCCAAGGAGCAGCTCGGCTTCGAGGAAATCCGCGTCGACGAGGACGTGGCCAAGGTCTCGGTCGTCGGCGTGGGCATGCGCAGCCATGCGGGCGTCGCCCAGACCATGTTCAAGGCCCTGGCCGACAAAGGCGTGAAGTTCCAGGCGATCTCGACCTCCGAGATCAAGATCAGCGTACTGATCGACGCCGCCTACGCCGAGCTGGCCGTTCGCGCCCTGCATTCGGCATATGGGCTGGACGCGGTATAGGGTGATTTCAGAAGGCGCCTAGGCGCCGGGGCGCGGGAGACATGATGCCGGCAGGCGGCGCGATGACCAGAGGACCCCGGATCCTCCTGCGCCAGATCCGCGAGGCTCTGGGCGGGGCCGGCGCGGGCGCGACGCCGGCGCAGGACCGGCTGAACATGGTCGTCAAGATCATCGCCCGGTCGATGGTCGCCGAGGTCTGCTCCATCTATCTGCGTCGCGCGTCAGGCGAGCTCGAGCTGTTCGCCACCGAGGGTCTGAACCCCGACGCCGTGCACAACACCCGGCTGCGGCCCGGCGAGGGCCTGGTTGGCGAAGTGGCGCGGATGGCCCAGCCCATCAGCCTGTCGGACGCCCCGTCGCACCCGTCCTTCTCCTATC
The DNA here is from genome assembly GCF_002500885.1 of Brevundimonas sp. UBA7838. Taxonomy (NCBI): domain Bacteria; kingdom Pseudomonadati; phylum Pseudomonadota; class Alphaproteobacteria; order Caulobacterales; family Caulobacteraceae; genus Brevundimonas; species Brevundimonas sp. UBA7838. The sequence continues at coordinate 9,440 of NZ_DLTK01000102.1, read as the reverse complement.
GCCCCGAGACGGGCGAAGACCCCTATCACGCCTTCCTGGGCGCCCCGCTGCTGCGCGGGGGTCGGGCCATCGGCGTCCTGGTCGTCCAGAACCGCACCGAGCGGCGCTATGACGAGGAAGAGGTCGAGGACATCCAGACCATCGCCATGGTCCTGTCCGAAACCGTGTCGTCGGGCGAACTGTTGGCGCTGGACGAGCTGCGCGACGTGGAGCTGGCGCCCCACCGGCCCGAGCGGCTGAAAGGCCAGAAGTTCGCCGACGGCCTGGCTTTCGGCCATGTGGTTCTGCACGAGGCGCCGCTGGCGCCCGAACGCCTGCTATCCGACGACCCGGCGATGGAGGAGGCGCGGCTGAAGCTGGCGCTGGCCACGCTGAAGAGCGGCCTGGACGTCATGCTGGACAAGGGCCAGGGCCTGGCCGGTCCGTCGTTCGAGGTTCTGGAAACCTATCGGATGTTCGCCGACGACCGGGGCTGGAACCGGTCGCTGGAAGAGGCGGTTCGGAACGGTCTGACAGCCGAGGCGGCGGTGGATCGGGTCAGGAACGAGCACCGCGCCCGCTTCGCCCAGGCGCGCGACCCCTATATCCGCGAGCGGCTGCACGACTTCGAGGACCTGGCCAACCGGCTGCTGCGGGTGCTGGCGGGCGACAAGCCGGGCGAGCGCGAACTGCCCGACGACGCCATACTGGTGGCGCGCAACCTGGGCCCGGCCGACCTCTTGGAATATCCGCGCGACAAGCTGAAGGGGCTGTTGCTGGAAGAGGGCTCGGCCGCCAGCCACGCCGCCATCGTCGCGCGCGCGCTGCAGATTCCGTGCGTCGGCCGTCTGATGGGCCTGCGCGACCGACTGTCGGAAGGCGACATGGTCATCGCCGACGGTGAGACCGGCGAGACCTATCTGCGCCCCCGCCCCGATATGCTGGAGGCGGTTCAGTCGCGCATGGCCGTGCGCGAACAGCGCCAGGCCGAGTTTGCCCAGCTGCGCGACGTGCCGGCCGTGACCCTCGACGGGCAGCGGATCACGGTCCTGACCAATGCCGGTCTGGCGGTCGATCTGGAAAACATGATCGAGACGGGCGCCGAGGGCATCGGCCTGTTCCGCACCGAGTTCCAGTTCATGGTCTCGGACGAACTGCCCCGGCTGGACGCCCAGACGGCGCTCTACAAGCTGGTGCTGGATGCGGCGGGCGATAAACCCGTCACCTTCCGCACCCTGGATATCGGCGGCGACAAGGTCCTGCCGTATCTTGAGGCCGAGCGCGAAGAGAACCCCGCGCTGGGCCGTCGCGCCATCCGTTTGGGTCTGGATCGGCCGTCGCTGCTGCGAATGCAGCTTCGGGCGCTGCTGGCGGCGGGGGCCGGGCGCGAGCTGCGCGTCATGTTCCCGATGATCGCCACGGTGGACGAGTTCCGGGCCGCGCGCGAGCTGGTGGATATCGAATGCGCCTGGGCGCGGCGTCGCGGGCGCGCCTTGCCGGCCCTGCTGCGCGTCGGGGCGATGGTCGAATGTCCGTCGCTGCTGTGGCATCTGGATGCCCTGCTGCCGCTGACGGATTTCGTCTCCATCGGCACCAACGATCTGTTCCAGTACATGTACGCGGCCGACCGGACCAATCCGCTGGTGTCGGATCGCTACGACCCGCTGTCGCCGCCGACCCTGCGGGCGCTCCAGACCATCCAGAAGGCCTGCGCCGACACCGGCACGCCGGTCTCGATCTGCGGCGAACTGGCGGGGCGGCCGCTGGAGGCCTTCGCCCTGATCGTGCTGGGCTTCACCCGACTGTCGGCGCCGGCGGGCGGTGTCGGGCCGGTCAAGCGGATGATCCTGTCGGCGGACCTGAATGCGGCGCGGCGCGGCATGGCCAATCTGCTGAACCTGTCCACCGGCTCGGTCAGAAACGAGATCGAATCCCTGGCGCGCAAGCTGAACGTCGCGGTCTGATCGCAAGCGTCTGGACGCAAGGGCGGCGTTGCTGGTCGGCGCGCAATCGTCTATCTCGGGCCCTGTGAACGGCGCGTCGGCGCTGTGTTTCCCGGACATGGGGTCAGGCGTCATGACGCTGAATGCGGGGGTCGCCCCCGAGGCGATCGAAAGCATTGCGGACCGGCCGGATCCGACGGCCGCCTTCGTGGACGCCGCGACCCTAGGCGACGGCTTTCGGGCCGCCCGCGAGCGGTCGGGCAAGTCGCCGGCCGAGCTGGCCGCCGAGACGAAGGTGCATCGCCGGTTCCTGACCGCCCTGGAGCAGAACGACTGGTCGTCCCTGCCTTCGCGCGTCTTCGCCCTGGGCTATGTCCGGGCCTATGCCTCGGCCCTGGCGCTGGACGAACAGACGGCTGTCGAGCGGTTCAAGCGCGAGAGCCCGGACACCTCCGTGCCGCTGAAGGCGCCCATCGGCATCGCCTTCGAGGACGTGAAACGCCATTCGCCGCGCATCGTCGCCGGCATCGCTGCCGTGGTGGTCGCTGTTATCGGCTGGAACGTGTTCCAGCGCGCCAGCCTGCATCAAACCGCCCATCCGTCCGATATCGCCGCCGTGCCAAAGACATGGACCGGGGCGGCCCATCCGGATCCACAGGTCGCGCTCAGCGCACCCATGTCCGCGCCGCCCGACCAGACGACGCCGGCCCTCTACATCACGCCGGGGCTGGAGGCCGAACTCACCGGGGTCGATCCGACCGATCCGGCCGTGATCGCCGCCGCCGCCAATCCGGAGCCGGTGCAGAAGGCGTTCAACCCGCGCGGGGCCGTCTATGGCGCCTCGGCCAACGCCTCGATGGTGGTGATCCAGGCCAAGACGGCCGGCGCCCTGGTCGTTCGGCTGGGCGACGGTCAGGCCCTGTTCGCGCGCCAGATGGCGCCGGGCGAGGCCTGGCGCGCGCCCATCGGCGTGGCGGCGACGGTGGACGTGTCCGACCCGGCCGCCTTCGACGTCTTCCTGAACGGCGAATACGGCGGACCCCTGGCCGGCGTGCTGACACCGCTGGCCCAGTTGAACAGTCGCGCGGACCAGGCGGCCAAGGCGCTGGCCGCCAGCCAGGCGCGCGCCCAGGTCCAGGCTCAGGCCGCCCAGGCCCGGACCCAGGCGGCCGCGACGCCAGGGGCGACGCCTTCCCCTGCGCCCGCGCCCTCTTCACCCGCTCCTGCGCCGAACTGATGCGTCGGCCGTGGTCCCGCCGTCATCATCGGCCTATATGATGTTCCCATGAGCGACCACACCCACGTCCGACCCTGGCGCCACATCGAGCGTCGCAAGAGCCGCCAGATCCGCGTCGGCTCCGTCCTGGTGGGCGGCGACGCCCCGATCAGCGTCCAGTCGATGACCAATACGCCGACGACGGATGCGGCGGCGACCATCGACCAGATCCGTCAGTTGGAAGAGGCCGGCGCCGACATCGTGCGCGTCTCCTGCCCCGACGTGGAATCGACCGCCGCCTTCAGGACCATCGTGCGCGAGGCCAAGGTCCCCTTGGTCGCCGACATCCACTTCCACTACAAGCGCGGCATCGAGGCGGCCGAGGCGGGCGCCGCCTGCCTGCGCATCAATCCGGGCAATATCGGTTCGGCCGACCGCGTCCGCGACGTCATCCAGGCAGCCAAGGACAATGGCTGCTCGATGCGGATCGGCGTCAACGCCGGCTCGCTGGAAAAGGAACTTCTGGAAAAGTACGGCGAACCCTGCCCCGACGCCATGGTCGAGAGCGCCCTGAACCACGCTCGCATCCTGCAGGACCACGACTTCCACGAATTCAAGATCTCGGTGAAGGCGTCCGACCCCTTCCTGACCGTCGCCGCCTATCAGCAGCTGGCCGAGGCGATCGACTGCCCCCTGCATCTGGGCGTGACAGAGGCCGGGCCGTTGCGCACCGGCACCATCAAGTCCGCCATCGGCCTGGGGTCGATGCTGTGGGCCGGGATCGGCGACACCATCCGCGTGTCCCTGGCCGCCGATCCGGTCGAGGAGATCAAGGTCGGCTTCGACATCCTGAAGTCGCTGGGCCTGCGCCACCGGGGCGTCAACATCATCGCCTGCCCGTCCTGCGCGCGTCAGGGCTTCAACGTCATCGACACGGTGGCGGTGCTGGAAGAGAAGCTGGCCCACATCTCAACGCCGATGAGCCTGTCGGTGATCGGCTGCGTCGTGAACGGACCGGGCGAGGCCCTGTATACCGACATCGGCTTCACCGGCGGCGGCAAGGGCGCGGGCATGATCTATCTGAACGGCAAGATCGCCCACAAACAGGCCAACGACGGCATGATCGACCACATCGTCGACCTAGTCGAACAGAAGGCCGCCGAACTGGATGCCGCACGCGCGGCGGAGCTTCACGCGGCCGAGTAGCGGTCGCTCCCCTCAGGTTGCAGAAACTGGGCGCGCGTCACAAACCTGTGATTGACGACAACGGGTCTGCGTGCGACCTGTGCGTCAGGTTCGGCCGGGGGGCCGACCCGTTAATCCACTGAGGGGCCCATGATTTCCAAAAACGCCGCACGCCTTGGCGTGCGTCTGCTCGCGCTTGCCGGCGTGGCGCTTTCGTTGCCTGCCTGCGCGACCGTCACGCGCGGCTCCAGCCAGCAGTTCACGGTCGAAAGCACGCCGCCCGGCGCCCAGGTCAGCACGTCGAACGGCTTTGAATGCCAGGCGACGCCTTGCACCTTCCGCATGCCGCGCAAGGACGGTTTCCGCATCACGGTCGCCAAGGAAGGCTATGTCTCGCAGACGCACGAGATCACCAGCAGCGTTTCCGGCGCCGGCGGAACGGCCATGGCCGGCAATATTCTGGTCGGCGGCATCATCGGCGGGGCCATCGACGCCACGTCCGGCGCCATGAACGACCTGAAGCCTAATCCTTTGGTCGTCACCCTGCGCACGCCGGCTGAAGAGGCGGCAGCGGCCCGCACTCCGGCCTCGACCACCGGCGCGCCGGGCGGTCAATAGCCGAAGACCCGCGATTGAACGTGAGACAGCGGCGGGTGCGAGCCCGCCGCCGTTTTTCGTTTCAGATCACCTTGAACAGCCGCAGGGCCTGATAGCCGGCGGACAGGAGCACCACGGCGCCGACGCCGTAGGTCAAGGCGCGGCGAGGGGCGATGCGGGCGATGACGCCGGCGAAGGGGGCGGCGATCAGGCCGCCGATGATCAGGCCCAGCACCGCCATGGCGTGGGTCGAGAAGCCCTCGGCCTCCTGCCAATGTCCGGTCAGCAGGGCGACCAGGAAGGTGGCGGAAATGGCGGAGGTGACGAAGAACTCCGCCGTATTGGTGGTGCCGATCGAGACGCGCGGATCCTGACCCGTGCCGACCAGGGTTGTGGTGACCGTAGGTCCCCAACCGCCGCCGCCGATGGCGTCGAAGAAGCCGCCGACCAGACCCAGAGGGGCGGCGAACTTGCGCGGGAAGATCCGCTCGCGCGTCTGACGCGTGGCGCGCCAGATGATCACGACGCCCATGATGGCCAGATATGTGGTGATGAAGGGCTTCAGCACATCGCCGTCGATGCTGGTCAGGACGAAGGCGCCGAACCCCCCGCCGACGACGCCGCCCAGGGCCAGCGGCACGAACAGCTTCCAGTTCACGTTCTTGTTGACCGTATGAGACCCGGCCGACGCCGCCGTGGTGAAGACCTCCGCGGCGTGGACGCTGGCCGACGCCGTCGCGGGCGGCACGCCGAACGACAGCAGGACGGTCGAGGAAATCACGCCATAGGCCATGCCCAGCGCCCCATCCACGATCTGGGCCAGAAAACCGACGGCGAGGAAGAGCAGGAAATCTTGCATGGCGGCCTCTGGAATAGGGGGCGAACGGTGCGGGCTATTTCCCTAGTCGGTCAATAGGAGAAGAAGTGACGGCGGCTTGCAGAAGGGTTCGCGCCTCGAAGACGGCGGCGATCGCGTCACGCCCGTCCTGAAGCACGGGCTGCAACGGACAGGTCTCGACATCCGGGCAGGTTTCGCAGGGGCCATGTGCGGTGCGCGAGGCGCAAGGCGCGAGGGCCAGCGGGCCTTCCAAGGCGCGGATCACGTCGGCGAAGCTGATGGCGTCGGCGGGCGCGCCCAGCGCATAGCCGCCCGCCCTGCCCCGCTTCGAGGCCAGCAGACCCTGACGGCGCAGATCCAGCAGGATGGCCTCCAGGAACTTTCGCGGGGCCGCCGCCGCCTCGGCGATCTCGGCGATGGTCGCGGGGCCGCCGTCCGGCAGACCGGCCAGATGCACCATGGCGCGCAGAGCATAGCGGGACCGGTTCGACAGCATGATCCGTGATCGCCCGCCTGAGCCCCAGACGCAAGCGGTGGGAGCTCGATCCGATCCTCAGGCCAGCCGCGCCACCGCCTCCAGAATCTGCGCGCCGTTATAGGGTTTCAGCACCAGGGCCTCGGCCATGTCCGCATTCTTCGCGGCGGCGGCCACATCGCCGGAAATGAAGATGACACGCACGGCCCAGCGGTCGGTCAGGACGCGGGCCAGTTCCACCCCGGTCATCTCGCCCGACAGATTGATGTCCAGCAGGGCCGCATCGATGCTGTGCAGCGCAGCGGCGGCCTCGGCGGCGGCGGCGCTGTGGAACGGGCCGACGACATTGTGGCCCGCCTCGGTCAGCAGTTCGGTCAGGGAGGCGGCGGCGTCGGGATCGTCCTCGACCACCAGCAGGGTCAGGGCCTCGACCTCGACCGGCGCCTTGGCGTCAAGCGGCGCCTGACGTGTGACCACGGCGCGAAGGTCGCGCCAGACCTCGGTCGAGGGGCGGTCGGTGTCCAGATCATAGATGGCGGCCATGGCCTTCAGTTCGCGGGCGTCCTCGGGCGACAGGTCGCCGCTGGTCTCGGCCAGACGGCTGTCGTACAGGCGGCACAGGCGATCGACGCTTTCGGCGACCTCGGCGGCGTCCGGCTGCGACGGGGGCGGGCGATCGAACATGGCGTCCTCCTCACGGTTGTTCGATCTCAACTAATGGCTTTGAGCCGATTGCGTCACCGCGACTGACGCCATCGTGACCCGGCTGTGATCGCCGATCACAAGCGCGGCGCCGGCGCTGGTCCACGCCTCGATACGCCTGCAATCGACACGAGCCCCCCCGGCGGGTAAGGACGGCGCTCCGCTTTTTCTCAGGACATTTCCCTCTTGCGACTGCCACAGGCCCGTCTCGATCAGGTGCTCGACCGTTTCCACGAGGTGGAGGCGCGCATGGGTTCGGCGACCGACGGCGCCGAGATCGTGCGGCTGTCCAAGGAGCACGCCGAGCTGAAGCCCGTCGTCGATGCGGTCCAGGGCCTGGCGCGCGCGCGCGCCGAAATGGCGGACCTGGAAGCCATGACGGCCGATCCGGAAATGGCGGCGATGGCCGAGGAGGAGCTGCGGGCGCTGACCGACAGGCTGCCCGAGCTGGAACGCGAGGTCGCCCTGCTTCTAGCCCCGCGCGACGCCGACGAGAACGCCTCTGCCGTACTGGAAGTGCGCGCCGGCACCGGAGGGGACGAGGCGGCCCTGTTCGCGGGCGACCTGTTCCGCATGTATTCGCGCTACGCCTCCACGCGCGGCTGGCGGATCGAGCTGGATTCGGCGACCGAGGGCGACGCCGGCGGTTATAAGGAAATCATCGCCACGGTGACCGGCGAAGGCGTGTTCGGCCGGCTGAAGTTCGAGAGCGGCGTTCACCGGGTCCAGCGCGTGCCGACGACCGAGTCGCAGGGGCGCATCCACACCTCCGCGGCGACGGTGGCGGTCCTACCCGAGGTCGAGGACGTGGAGATCGAAATCCACGACAAGGACATCCGCATCGACACCTTCCGCGCGTCGGGTTCGGGCGGGCAGCACGTCAACACGACCGATTCCGCCGTGCGCATCACCCACCTGCCCACCGGCATCATGGTGACGTCGTCGGAGAAGTCCCAGCACGTCAACCGCGACAAGGCGATGAAGAACCTGCGCGTGCGGCTGTACGACATGCAGCGCCAGGCCAAGGATCTGGCCCGCTCGGACAGCCGCAAGTCCCAGGTCGGGTCGGGCGACCGGTCTGAACGGATCCGCACCTACAACTATCCGCAAGGGCGGGTCAGCGATCACCGCATCAACCTGACCCTGCACAGCCTGCCCCAGATCATGGAAGGCGACATCGATCCGCTGCTGAACGCCCTAATCGCCGAGGACCAGGCGGCGCGTCTGGCCGACCTGGAAGCCGAGTTCGGTTGATCAGCCCAGGACGCCGGTCAGCGGCAGCCACAGCACCACGCCGGTGACGGCGGTATAGGCGGCGAAGGCATGCACCGACTTCAGCCGGCCGCTGGCCAGCGGGCTGTCGAGATCGGCGCGGTTGACCCACAGCAGATAGGCGGCCTGGATCGCCCAACCGGCGAGGAACGCGACCACGGCCCAGGCGCTGAGCGCCGCCAGCGCGACGCCCGACATCAGGACCACCACACCGCCCAGGGCGATCACGCCGTCTGCGATCTGATCGTCTGCGGGAACGGCGATGACGCCGGACAAGGCCCGTTGCAGACGCCAGTTGAGCCAGGCCTGATACAAAAGCATCAGTCCACCCAAGACGTAGAACAACCCTATCGCGCGCGCCGCCCACTCCATGTCTGAAATAAGGCGCCATTTTCTGCGGTTGTAATCAGGGAAAATGCGACGCCGATTCGGATCGTTAACGACCGGCGCAAATTAGACACAACCGTTGGTCTGCGAGCGCGCCCGCTAAGCTTTGGCGGCCAGCGCGCGCTGGACCGCCGGACGCGCCGTCATGCGCTCGAAATGCGCCTGGACGCGAGGAAACTCGGCGATGTCCACGCCGTCGCTTTCCAGCCAGCCGGCGAAGGTGAACAGATAGGGGTCCGCGACCGTATAGGCGTCGCCCATCGCCCATTCGCCAGTCAGGTCCGCCTCGATCAGGGCGAAGCCGTCGCGCATGTTCTGCGTGACCTTGGCCGCCATCGACGCCTGAGCGGCGGCATCGTCGCTCCAGCGCGCGGCGCGGCGACCGTGGGCGTGGGCGACGTGGATGGTGGTGGCCAGATAGAGGTTGAACGCCTGCATCCGCGCAAAGGCGAAGGGATCGGTCGGCGCCAACAGGCCGGGCGGCGACAGGGCGGCGATGTGCGCCAGAATGGCCGGGCTCTCGGTCAGGACGCCCTGATCGGTCGCGAGCGCAGGAACGCGCCCCTTGGGATTGATCGCCAGATAAGACGGCTCGCGTTGTTCGGCCTTGGCGAAGTCGATCAACCGCACCTCATAAGCGAGCCCCGACTCTTCCAGCGCGATATGGCTGGCCCGGCTGCAGGATCCGGTCGCGGCGTAGAGGGTCAGCATGGTCGCGCCTCGCAGCAAAGAAAAAGGCGGCGAGATCATCGCCGCCTTTCAGGAAATCAGAGGTCCAGCAGGGCCCGCGCCGGATCTTCCAGCAGTTCCTTGACCCGGACCAGGAAGGTCACGGCTTCCTTGCCG